>CACVAZ010000023.1:14432-44461 GCA_902727995.1 uncultured Sulfurovum sp. | reverse complement strand
GTGGTAGTAAGAGAGGGACTCGAACCCTCGACCTCCGGCTTATGAGACCAGCGCTCTAACCAGCTGAGCTACCTTACCACCTATGTATTGAAGAGCCGAAATTTTAGCTAAAAAAGATGCTGTTGTCAAGCTTTTTTTAACTTTATTCATTAATCACTAAGCTTTTTAAACCTTTAGCCATATTGACTAAAGTATATTGCTTTAATTAACTAAACTATTGACTTTTATTAAAAAAAGTATTAATATTCCAAAGAATATAACTATAAGGAAAACTAAAATGTCATTTACACCATTAGGTAATCGTGTTCTAATCGAACGTGAAGAGCAAACAAATCAAACTGCATCAGGTCTGTATATCCCAGATTCTGCAAAAGAAAAACCATTAGAAGGTAAAGTAATTGCTGTAGGTAAAGAAGCTGTTGAAGCAGGTGTCAACGAGGGAGACACTGTTGTCTTTCCAAAATACGGTGGAACTGAATTAACACTTGATGGAAAAGAATATTTAATCATGAGTAGCGACGATATATTAGGAGTAAGAGCATAATGGCAAAAGAAATACATTTTTCAGACAAAGCACGTTCAGGACTTTTTTCAGGGGTAACAAAACTAGCAGATGCTGTTAAAGTAACCATGGGACCACGTGGACGTAATGTTCTCATTCAAAAGTCTTACGGTGCACCCCATATCACTAAAGATGGGGTAAGCGTTGCACGTGAGATTGAGCTTAGCGACACTCTTGAAAACATGGGTGTACAACTGGTTAAAGAAGTAGCAGCCAACACAGCTGATGAAGCTGGAGATGGGACGACTACAGCTACTGTTTTAGCACACTCTATTTTTAAAGAAGGTCTTAGAAATATCACAGCTGGTGCAAACCCAATTGAAGTTAAACGTGGAATGGACAAGGCTGTTAAAGTTATTATTGACGAACTTAAAGCCATGAGCTTAGAGGTGAAAGACAAAGAAAAAATTGCCCAAGTAGCCACCATTTCGGCAAACTCTGACGAAACCATTGGTGAACTTATTGCTGAAGCAATGGAACGTGTTGGTAAAGATGGTGTGATTACCGTTGAAGAAGCAAAAGGGATTGAAGATGAACTCGAAGTGGTTGAAGGTATGCAGTTTGACCGTGGATATTTATCTCCTTACTTTGTTACGAACACTGACAAAATGACTTGTGAAATTGATGAACCACTTATTCTTTTAACCGATGCTAAAATCACCTCATTAAAAGATTTAGTGCCTGTTTTAGAACAGATTCAACAAACAGGAAGACCATTACTTATTATTGCTGATGATGTTGAAGGTGAAGCTCTTTCTACTTTGGTACTTAACAAACTCAAAGGAGTTCTAAACATTACTGCTGTTAAAGCACCTGGTTTTGGCGATCGTAAAAAAGCAATGCTCAATGACATTGCTATTTTGACAGGAGCAACACTGATTACTGATGAACTGGGACTGGTACTTGAAAAAGCTACCTTAGCTGAACTTGGTCAATGTTCTAAAGTAGTAATTGACAAAGACAACACCGTAGTTGTTGGTGGAAAAGGTTCATCTGAAGCTGTTGAAGCAAGAGTAGCTGAAATTAAAATTCAAGCATCTAATACCACAAGTGAATATGACAAAGAGAAACTAGAAGAGCGTTTGGCTAAGCTTTCTGGTGGGGTTGCTGTCATTAAAGTGGGTGCTGCTACTGAAACTGAAATGAAAGAAAAAAAAGATCGTGTTGACGATGCACTAAGTGCCACAAAAGCTGCTGTGGATGAGGGCATTGTTATTGGTGGAGGTGCTGCACTTATTAAAGCTGGAGCTAAAGTAAACTTAAGTCTTGAAGGTGACCAACAAATTGGTGCTGAAATTATCTTACGTGCCATTGCTGCCCCTATGAAACAAATTGCGACTAATGCTGGATATGATGCTGGTGTGGTGGTCAATGAAGTAATGAAATCTAGTAATGAAAATGTAGGATTTAATGCTGCTACAGGTGAATATGTTGATATGCTTGAAGCAGGAATTATTGATCCTCTTAAAGTTTCTCGTGTGGCTCTACTAAATGCAACTTCCGTTTCTAGTTTACTGCTTACAACTGAAGCCACCATTTCAGATGTAAAAGAAGAAAAAGAAGCACCAATGCCTCCAATGGATGGCATGGGAGGAATGGGTGGTATGGGAATGTAAATTCCCCTGTACTCTTCTCATTTATGAGACAAGAAATACGCCTTGTCTCTTAATCTACAATTTACTTACTTTTTCACTTTATACTCTTAAACTATTTTATTATAAATAAAATATTAATTTAAACTTAAATTATATATTTAAATAATATAATTTAAAATATTAGAATATTATATCTAGGAATAAAGCATGAAAATTTTTTATAAAAAACACGTAACAAGCATCACTATGATTTCACTCCTCCTCATCAGTACAGGCTGTGTATCCAAAAAGACAACACCCTCTCCCTTTAACAATACCATTGCAAATAATATTGAAAGAACAGCCAAATCACTTTTAGGAACCGACTATCAATATGGAGCAAATGGTCCTTCCCAATTCGACTGTTCAGGTTTTACAAAATACGTCTTTTCACAACAAGGCATCAACTTACCACGTATATCAAAAGACCAAGCAAAAATAGGAGAATACCTACAAGCCAAACAACTACAAAAAGGAGATTTAGTATTTTTTGATTCAGAATCATCTTCAATAATAAGTCATGTTGGAATTTATTTAGAACAAGGAAACTTTATTCATGCCAGTTCAGCAAAAGATAAAGTAACCATTTCAACTTTAAATTCAAACTATTATACCAAGCATTTTAAATGGGGAAGACGTGTAACAAATATAAACTCAGTGATGAGATAACATTCAGTATAGTGAGTATTAAGCCGAAAAATAGTTTCTAGTAAAAGTGAAAGCTAGAAACTAAGCTTGTTAAAGCTAAAAATCGTAAGTAACCCCAACACTTACAGCATCTAAATCTGGTGCACCACTTTTATAATACAATCTTTCATAATCAGCAAATACACCAAGACCTTTTTCTTGATCTGCAATACCATCAAACTCTCTATCATATTTTCCATCTTTTTTCGTATCATCAGACAAATCATACTCCAAACCAGCACCAAAAGCTAATCCTGAAACATCTGTTTGTCTAAGTGATCCTGAAGTGGTTGTTTTTGCAAATCCTCCCAATCCATAAAGATTTAGGTTATTAGTAACAGGGTACTGAGGTTTTGCAAAAATACCAAAATGTTTAATTTTTCCTCCATTAGCTTTATATGTAGTTGCTAAACCTCTAGCTTCAACCCCCACATATTGGTTAACGTCATACCCTGCTCTTAGAAGTAATCCCCCTGTTTTATCAACACCATCACAACCAGCAACTACCACACCATTATCACAACTACTGTCATATCTAGCTGCTACCAATCCTAAACCAAGGTAAACGGGTGAAACATCAGCAACGGGAACAACAGCAGGTACTATCTTCACAGGTGTTTGGACAATAGGCGTTTGGACGATAGGAGCTTCAACTATAGGCGTTTTAATTACAGGCGTAACCGTAATAATTTCTGCTGCTTTTACATCTTCTATTTCATAAGCCGTATAAGGAGTAATATCTCCTCCAGCCATCGCTAAATGTGTACATGCAATCAATGCAAGTAATGATAATTGAGTTCTTTTCATTTTTTTTCCTTAAATATAACTATTAATATATTTAAAGAATATCAAAAAAATATTAAATTATTATTTAAAGCTTAAATAATAATTTAATATTTATGATAAAGATAATACTAAAAAACAGAAAGCACTTAATTCTACCAATCTAAAGCTAAAAATATAATAGAAATAAACAAGTCAGCAATAAATATGGTTACCGAAGCTAATACTACAGCTTTTGTAGTCGATATACCAACCCCTTTAGCTCCACCTGAAGTATGATAACCCACATAAGTACCAATACTCCCAATTAAATAACCATAAGCTAAGCCCTTTAATACTCCAGTACCAATATCTGAAAAATGTAAAAGTTGTTTAATACTGTCTTGATAAACCACAGGGTTCATGTCCAAGGCTAACCAAGCCATGAGAAAAGCAGAACTATTAGAAATAAAGTCAAAAGCTAAAACCAATAATGGAACAGCAATGGTCGTAGCAATAATACGTGGCACCAACAAATATTTTTTAGAATCAACAGCTAAGGTCTCTATGGCATCAATCTGCTCTGTAACACGCATGGTTCCAAGTTCAGCAGACATAGAAGAGATGGCTTGTGCCGTTACCATGAGTCCAGCGAGTAATGGAGCTAACTCTCGTGAAATAGAAATAAAAATGGTATACCCCATAAAGCTTTCAGCCCCAAATTTAGAGAAGCCTTGATAAAGTTGAACAGCTTCAATTAGTCCTAAAAAAAGTGCTGTGAGAAAAATAACCCCAAAAGTGCCTACCCCTATCACTTCTAATTGCTCAAAAATCTGTTTTATTCGCCATGGTCGTTTGAACATTAACAATAAAAGATGTAGTTGAAAAATAATAAAGCCCCCAAAGTTCTCCATGCTTTTCATAAAACGAACAAAAGGGGTGCCTATAAATGAGAATATTGCTTCCATACGCTTCTTTACCAATTAATTTTTATTTATTTTATCTAAAAAAGATGCTAAACTAACTGTATGAAAATAGGAACAGACATTACGGTAGTTTCTCGCTTAGAGAACTCCATAAAAAAATTTGGTGCAAAGTTTTTAGATAGATTTTTAAGCCAAGAAGAGCAAAAAAAACTTTCTCAAAAGCCTCAAAGCATCGCTGGGTATTGGGCTGCCAAAGAAGCCGTTTCAAAAGCCTTAGGTTGTGGCATTGGTTCAGAACTTGGGTTTCATGACATTATTATTTATAAAGATGAAAAAGGGGTACCCCTTTTTAAACTTAGTAGCAAAGCACAAGAAATTCATAACATAAAAAGTTCTTCGCTTTCCATTGCCCATGATGGTGGTTTTGCCATTGCCATTGCCATCGTCACACAAAAAGAAGCGTAAGATGACTCTATTTATAGATGGTGATGCATTTCCTAATCTACTTAAGCCCATTATTCTCAAAGCCATAGAACGCCTAAAATTAAAAACTTATGTAATTGCTAACAAACGCATTACCATTGGTCATTCTAAACATGTGGAATATCTAATCGTTGAGGCTGGGGCAGATGAAGCTGATCATAAAATAGTAGAAATGGTTGAGCTTGGTGACTTAGTTATTACAGCAGATATTCCTTTAGCTGACCGAATCATAAATAAAGATGCACATGCCATTGACCATAGGGGGGAACTTTATAGTGTTGAAAATATCAAACAGTACTTAACAATGAGAAATTTTATGCAAGAGATGCGAGATGCTGGAGAAGTCACAGGTGGACCAAAGGCATTTGGGTCAAAAGATGCCCAAAGTTTTGCCAATCAACTCAATGCTTTTTTACAAAAGCATTAAAGCTTCTACTTTGAGACTAAGCTTTTTTAAACTAAGCTTTTTTTGATTCTAAAATAATTTTAAGCATCTCATCTTTTAACATAAGTTTTTCTTTTTTCATTTTTTCAATTTCCATATCACTCATGCCTACTCTACCATGCTCAGCATCTTTTACATCGTGATCTAATTTATTATGTTTCTCAAAGATATTTGAAAAGTGTGCATTACTCTGTTTTAATTCTGAAATCTCATTTCTATATTCTGCTAACATTATTGTCCTTTAGATTGTTATGTCGCAATTATAATATAAATACCATTCTTATTTCTTGATTTATGCTAAGAATATATGATTAAAGTATTAAAATGCACTAAATGCTTATGCTATACTCTTATGAAAAGAAAGTAGGTTTTTTTGAAAATACTAAAACAAAGAACAAGAATTGTTATTCTTACTATATTACTCATTATTACCGTTGTTGGTACTTTCTCGTATATCTCTCTTGAAAAAATTCAAAACATATTAATTGATAAAAGCTTTTCTAGCCTTACGACTTCTAGAGATATTAAAAAACAGCAAGTTAAAGACTTCTTTGCTCGAAAAATCATTGATATTGAAGCTGTAGCAAGAAGTTTAGACATTGCCTCACTTATTAATAATTTAAATGATTTAGACGATGATCTAGACAATGATTTTGTTTTTAATAATCAAGAATTTTTAGCAAACTACACAAAAAAGCATGGTTATTTGGAGATGTTTATTCTTTGTGTTGAAAAAGGAAACGTCCTCTATCATCAAAAAAAATTAACACCCATTAAGACTTCTATTGAAAATGAAACATTTAAAGAAAATAGATTGTCTGAAATTTGGAAAAAAACAGTTGAATCTAAACGCGTGGTTTTTCTTGACATGAAGAAATCGGCTGAAAAGGAAGAAGAGCCTTCTCTTCTTATGGGTACCCGTATTTATATGGATGGGAAATTCAAAGCCGTTCTAGTCTTTAAAATATCAAATGAAGGTCTCTCTAAAATCATGAATTTTAGAAAAGGGTATGGAACTACACAAGAAGACTATTTACTAGGTCCCGATAATTTAAGAAGAAGTGAAAGTAACGTCTGTCAATCAACCCATAATTCAAAACTCTCCTCTAGCAGTGTCATAAAAATACAATGTGACTCTAAAGCAGTAACTAAAGCATTAGCAAGAGGTAAATCACAAGAAATTATTGTTAATTATAATGGAAACAGAATATTAAGTGCTTACAGTCCAATTAATATTAACCAAGATTTACAATGGGGAATTCTTTCTGAAATTGATGAAAAAGAAGTTTTAATTGTACTTCAAAGTATTCGAGATACGATTATCATCTATGCAGTGATGTTTGTTTTTCTTATTTCAGCAATTGTTTTATTTGTTGTCTATAGAATGTTTGAACTTGATAAAAAAGAGATTGATAAATCTAAAAAAATGAATCAAAATTTACGAAGTATCAACAAAAAACTAGCTGAAAGCGAATATGAAGTTATTCTTAAAAATGAACAACTAGAGATTAAGGTAGATGAAGTAATCACAAAAAATAAACAAAACCAAAATCTACTTTTTCAACAATCAAAAATGGCATCTATGGGAGAGATGATAGGAAACATTGCACATCAGTGGAGACAGCCACTCAATGCACTTAGTGCCTTAAATATTAGGTTAGGTATAAAATACCAAAGAGGTAAACTTTCTGATGAGGAGATGTCAATTTTTGCAGAAAAATCCAATCAACTCATTCAAGGTATGAGCCATACCATTGATGATTTTCGAAACTTTTTTTCTCCCAAAAAATCAAGTCAATGGTTTTATGTCGAAGAAGCCATAGAAGAAGCCTTACATTTTATTGAGAGTAGCTACAACATCAACAATATTTATCTTATGAATTATACCTCTACTAACATAGAAATAAAGAATCATAAAAATGAATTAATTCAAGTCTTACTTAATATATTTAACAATTCAAAAGATGCCATTAAAGAGAATAACACCAATAATGGTATGGTTTCAATTAATGTATCAGCAACTTTAGAGAGTCTGAAAATCATGATTCAAGATAATGGTGGAGGAATTAAACAAGAAATTATAGACAGAGTTTTTGAACCTTATTTTACAACAAAATTTCAAGATGAAGGAACAGGGATTGGCTTATATATGTCAAAAATGATTATTGAAGAATCCATGCAAGGAAAACTAAAACTAGAAAATAGTGCTGATGGTGTTTTGACAACCATTGAATTGAGTATTACACCAAAGCACCCTTAAATGACACTTATGATAGGATTTTATGAAAAAAGGTTTGTAGATGCAATTTAAAAATTTAACTATTCTCTATGTAGAAGATGATATGGATACGCAATTACTTATGGAAAGTATTCTCCAAGAGTCTTTTAAAAAAGTCTTTGTCGCTAGTGATGGAGAAGAGGGTTTAGCACTTTATCAAACAACCCAACCAGATATTGTTTTAAGTGATATTCACATGCCTAAAATGGATGGCTTAAGTATGAGTGCTGCCATTAAAGAGATAAATCCTACACAATTAATTGCTCTTTTTACAGCATTTAATGAATCTGAACATCTAGATAAAGCAGCTAAATTGGGGATAGATACCTATATTATGAAACCTCTTGATAAGCAACAATTTTTTAATTCATTGAGTTTCTTAGCCTTAACATTAGATACAAATAAAAGAGGATAACATGCCTGAACAACTAAATAAAATTTGTGATTTAATTAATAATAAAGAAAGTATTATTGATGAAAAAAAATTTAAATTTGCTTCTGCAACGCTAGTTTGTGATGTGGTTCATAACATCATGGATGCCAATCAAGAACAACAACAAAAGTATTGTCAACTTTTTCAAGACAGACTCAATCTAAATCTTGAAGAGTTAGATGAGATTAAGTCCAGTTTGAATACAGATAGATCTTCTGTTAATGAGAAAATTAACTACATCAAAAAAGAGCTGAACTATAGCAAATATGAAATAATGGAATTTTTAAAGATTTTAAATCGTTTTGTTATTCTTTCTGGCTGTAACAAAGAGAGTTATGAAGAGTTTGAACTTATTAGAGACAAATTTGTAGAAGAATTTTATTAAAAAATTCTTCTTGCCTTAAACAAGATTCTAAATAGCCCTATGGCAAAGAAACTTACTTATAAAATCCTTTTGCTATAATCACGTTAATACATAACAAAAGGTCAAGCCTCCATGCACATCTACGATAGCGTACAAAAAACAAAACTTCCCTTTAAATCCATCGTTCCACATAAAGCTTCCATCTATATTTGTGGGCCAACTGTTTATGATGACTCTCACTTAGGTCATGCCCGTTCAAGCCTTAGTTTTGACCTTTTAGCACGTACTCTAAAAGCCCTTAATTACGAAGTAATAGTAGCCAAAAACTTTACTGATATTGATGATAAAATCATAAAAAAAGTTCATGAAACAGGGCAAAGTTTAAAAGAGCTAACCAGCCATTACATTAATGTTTACCGACAAGAGATGAGAGCTTTAGGGGTGAAAGATGCCGACATTGAACCAAAAGCCACAGAATCGCTAGAAGCCATGGAATCGATGATTCAAGGACTCATAGATAAAGACATTGCCTATGTTGTCAATTCTGGTGATGTTTATTTTGATACTGCTAAAGATGAAAACTACGGTTCTATCTCTCATCAAGTCGTTGCTGATGAAGAGAACCAAAGCCGTGTGGAACATAACACTGAAAAAAGAAACCCCAAAGACTTTGCCTTATGGAAAGCTTGTCCAGCGAACGAAGACATCTGTTTTGAAACAAGCTTTTCAAAAGGTCGTCCAGGTTGGCATTTAGAATGTTCAGCCATGATTGAAAAACATTTTGAAGGTACCAACGAATACAGCATTGACATCCACGGTGGTGGAGCTGACCTACTCTTTCCTCACCATGAAAATGAAGCAGCCCAAAGCCGATGTGCCACAGGTCATGAACTTTCTAAATATTGGATGCACAATGGTTTTGTCAATATTAACGGTGAGAAAATGTCTAAATCTTTAGGAAACTCTTTTTTCATCAAAGATGCACTTAAAGTTTATGATGGAGAGGTTTTAAGAAATTATCTCATCTCCATTCACTACCGAAATGACTTTAACTTTAATGAAGAAGATTTACTTAATTCTAAAAAGCGTTTGGACAAACTTTACCGACTCAAAAAACGTGTTACCCCCACTAAATCTTCTAAGCCAAACATCCCCTTTCAAAAAGCCATCATGACGGCTATGTCCGATGACTTAAATATTTCCGTTGCTCTAGCAACCATAGATGAAATGATAAGTAATGCCAATGATAAACTTGATGAAAACCCAAAAGACAAAGGACTTAAAAAAGAGACTTTAGCCAACATTGAATTTTTGGCTGAATTACTTGGTTTTGGAGGGAAAGAACCTTTTTCTTATTTTCAAATTGGAATTGATGCAGTAACAAAAAACAAGATTGAATCACTCATAATAGCACGAAATGAGGCTAAAAAAGCAAAAGATTATGAGAAGTCGGATGCCGTTCGTGATGAAATCTCTGCTATGGGTATTTCTATTATGGATACAGCAGATGGGACACTTTGGGAAAAACTTTAGACTTTAAAACTTTAAATTTTAATCTTTTGCTCTGCTCTTTGAAAACAACAAGACAAATAAATACAATTGCATTGAAACATTAAGTAGTGATACTAATTTGTAAACATATTGATATCTTTTATGTTCATGATACTTTTTCATGGCAGTATTGAATGCCCTCTGTTTTTTTGTTAAATCCATCATGATATGACTATATAGCATCTCCAATTAAGAGTGACTTATACTTTAAGAAAGTCAAACTTGATATAATGTAAGTCATAATATATCAATTAAAAAAGAAAAATATGAAAAATTTATTTAAACAATACCTCCCTTACCTCCTTGATTATAAACGCCAATTCTTCTTCGCTATTTTAGGAATGATAGCCGTTGCCATCGGTACAATGGGAACAGCACAGATGATTAAACCTCTACTCGATGACATTTTTGTGGCAAAAGATGCAAACATGCTTATTATTATGCCTTTTATTATCATCGCTGTTTTCTCCTTAAAAGGGCTTGGTCAATACATTCAAACCTATTATATGTCATTTGTAGGACTCGATGTCGTACGTAAACTACGTGACAACTTAGTGACCCACCTCACATACCAAGACATCAGCTTTTTTCAAAAAATGCACTCAGGTGAAATTTTGTCTCGTGTTACCAATGACATTGGACGCATACAATCCGTTGTCACGAAGATTATTCCAGACTTTATTCGTGAGACTTTGACCATTGTTGCTTTAACAGGATATGTCATTTATGAAAGTCCTAAACTGGCTTTTTATTTTCTCGTTATCATGCCCATAGCCCTTTATCCCTTAAGTATTTTGGCTAAAAAAATGAAACGTTACTCCAAACTCTCGCAAGAAAGTACCTCTGACATGACTTCACGTTTAGGTGAAATTTTCTCTAATATAGAAGTCATTAAGTCCAATTCAAGTCAAAAGTTAGAGAGTAAAAAGTTTGCTACAGAAAACCAAAATGTTTTTAAATACCTTCTAAAACAGGTCAAAGTAGCTGCCCTTACTTCTCCTATTATGGAGATATTGGGTTCTGTTGCTATTGGTGTTGTTATTTACATTGGAGGGACAGAAGTTATTGAAGGTCGTATGACAGTCGGTGCTTTTTTTGCTTTCTCAGCTGCCCTATTTATGCTTTATACACCGATAAAACGTATTTCTACACTTTACAATCAAGCACAAGATGCAGTCGTTGCCAATGAACGTATGTTTGAACTTTTAAATCAAGAGCCTACTATTAAATCTGGAAAAATTGAATTAAAAGAGCGTATTACCCATCTTTCTATTTTACACATTTCTCTAAACTATGGAAAAAAAGTAGCATTAAACAATATTTCTGTAGGTATTGACCGTGGAGAAAGCATTGCCCTCGTAGGAGATTCTGGTGCTGGAAAATCTTCCCTTGTTAATCTTTTAGTACGTTTTTACGACCCACATAAAGGGGAAATTGTTGTTAATGAGACACACAATATCAATACCCTAACCTTAGAATCCTTACACCAAAAAGTAGCCTATGTCACCCAACGTATTTATATTTTTAACGACACCATCGCACAAAATGTTGCTTATGGTCAAGCATTTTCAGAAGAGAGAGTCAAAGAGGCGTTAGGCAAAGCCCATGCTTTAGAGTTTATCGAAGGTTTAGAAAATGGCATCAATACCATGTTAACAGAAAATGGAAATAACCTCTCAGGAGGGCAAAGACAACGCATAGCCCTAGCACGTGCACTTTACAAAAAACCTGACATTCTCATACTAGACGAAGCCACCTCAGCACTAGACAATAAAAGTGAAGCCCTCATTCAAAAAGCACTAGAAGCACTAAAACATGAAATGATAACCATCACCGTGGCACATCGTCTAAGTACGATTGAAAAATCAGATGCTATTTTGGTGTTTAAAGAAGGGAAAATTATTTGTAGAGGTCAACACAATGACCTCATTTCTGAGTGTGAGGAGTATCAGAAATTAGCAAAAGTACTAAGCTAATTTAACTTAGTTTTTTGCTCTCGTAAAGTAAGTAAAACCACCAAGAACAATTGCTCCCATCATCCACATACCAGCCAACATAGCAATACCCATGCCACCACCAATAGATACTAACATATTACTTTCATCTGTACTTGTTTGTGTCATGTAAACTAAAGCTAACATAAATAAATTGAACAAAATAAACATCCATTTAAACATACTACCGATGAAACTTCTTTCTTCTTTCATTATCAATCCTTATTTTAAAGTGTGCTATTATAGCATATTTAGTATACATTAAAAACAAAACAAAACAAAACATGGAGGATATAGGTACAAAGAATTATTTTCTAAAACCTTAATTGTAAATTCAATTTCAAATAATTTTTAGTTTTATCCTGAATTATTGTTCCAAATTTATGTCGTGAAGAAGAAGGTGTATCTAATCTAATATTCTCATATAAATAATCTTTCAAACTCTCCATATCTATAATATGAAAAGTAACTAAACTACCATTCTCTTTTACAACAATTGTTCCATTACTTTCATAGGAACCATCCCATTTACTTCCAGCAAAGAACCCTAATAAAATATCAACTAAAAACTTTTTTAATTTGTTTATTAACATCTCTTTATCATCAATATCTAATTCATTTAATATATCTGTATTATCACATAAATAATCTACAATATTTGATATTTTGGAAACTCTATTTCCATAAAAGGTCATTAATAAATAACCAATAATGTTTGGTAATATATTATCAACCATTTTTAGATTATAGTTCATAGTATCTTTTTCAGCTTTCAAATAATTAAAGACCCCACCATTCGTAATAATACTCTCTATTCTATCTTTCAATTTTGTTCTAGTAGAGATACTATTAATTTCAGTAATTTTATTATTATCTAAATTTACAATCTCAAACATAAAATTTGTATTACCAGAAGCATTTAATAAAGTTAGTTTGTTACCTAGGTAGGATTTAATTCCAAAGCTCTCATTTTCTTTTATAAATGAATGATGCTCTATACCTAACACAATATCAGCTTTTTGAGAACTCGTTCCACCTTTTACAACGCTAAAACCTAATGACGTCTGGATAACTTCAAAGTCATTTATTTCAAAAGTTCCTCTTCCTGTTTTAATTTTATTAAGAATATTAGCCAGTGTATCAGAATTAATTATTTCACTAATACCTATCTCTACTTCCTCTTTAGTATTTCTATTAACTGATTTAATACTAAATTCACTAAGAGGAATAAAATCCAATTCTAAATTTTCTGTCGTTACTTTATTAACTTTAAAATACTCTCCTGTTGGATTTAAATCTTTATCCGATAATACTAATCTTTGCTCTAGTAAGATTTTTATAAAAGTATAGAGTTCAGTCCATTCACCTTTGTTATTAGTTTTCTTCATTTGCTTACCTTTGTTGTCAAGATTATTCATATACTCAATTAAATTATGACCAACACATTTAACTGCATCAATAGCAACACTATTACCTAATTGCTTCATTGCTTGAGTAGCCGATACAGGAAAGTGATAGTCATCTGGAAAACCTTGTATTTTTTGAGCTTCTTTAAATGACAACCTTCGTACTTCTCCATTCACTAAATAAGCATCCCAATTTCTTCGGTCATCAATTTTTGAACCTCTACCACCTACCCGAACAGTAAAACCTATTTCTCTACTACATTCTCCTCCCCAAACATCACTCATATTAAATTTCAAAGGTATTTTAGGGGGGAAATTAAAACCTTGCAATAGCTCTTCATCTCTAAAACCAATCATAAAAGCTCTAGGTCTTAACTGTGGTAAACCATAATCTGAAGCTTTTACAATCTGATGGTAAAAAGAATAACCTAATTCTTCTGTTAATATATGCTGAATGGTTTTAAAAGTATTACCATTGTCATGCTTCACTAAACCACGGACATTCTCTAAAAAAAATGCTTTTGGTCTCTTAACTTTTATAATTTCAGCGATGTCAAAAAATAAATTCCCTCTTTCAGATTTATGATTATCTTCAAAACCATATTTTTTACCTGCTTGACTAAATGGCTGACAAGGAAATCCAGCACATAATACATCAAAATTAGGAATCTCTTCAGGCATAATGGTTTTAATATCCTTATTAAATAAACCATTTGAAAATAAATTTGGTGAATGTTTGGAAAAATTGTGTTCATATGTTTTTCTAGCATTTAAGTCTATTTCCGAAGCAAATACACACTCTCCACCTAGTTCATACATTGATTGATGAAAACCACCAATACCAGCAAATAAGTCTATAAATTTAAAATTTTTATTCTTCAAAGTTACCTATCTATCCATAATTTTTTAAAGGTGTATTTTACAATAATCTTCACTAGTTATTAATAATATTAAAATGTTACGCCAAAACAGTCCTCTTATTACACTTCTCTAACTCAGCTTTTAAACGTAAAATTTCTTTTTTTAACAATTCATTTTCATCTTTTAACGTCATTTTTTTTGTTGAAGGTTCGATGATCTTTTCAATCACTTTTTTCTCTTTTTCCTCTTCCATCAAAATAAAATCAACTTTTTTTTCATCTATGGTTTCTGTCACAAAATTAACCTTATTTGTTCTTACCATTTTCATGACATTAAAATAACTAAGTTTATGTATTTTTGCATATTCTCTTAGCGTTACTTTTTTCATTATTTTCTCCTTATTTTAACAGGTAAATTTTCAGACTTCCAAGCATCAATTCCACCCTTTAGATTAAAAGGAACAAAACCATTGGAGAATAAAACCCTTGAAGCATAGACTGAACGGCTTCCACTACGGCAGTAAACCAATACTTTTTTAGACTTATCTAACATACTTAAGTTTTTTTCCAATTGATCAACAGGAATAAGTTTTGCATCGGCAATATACCCATCACCTTTAAACTCTTCAGGAGTACGCACATCTAAAATAGTCAAATTATTCTCATCATCATTTTCAATCATCTCATAAGCCACTTTGGCTGAAACTGACTCAAAGTTCGTCATGATGAAACCCTTAGAATACAGAACGTAAACGCCCAATATTACCAATCCTATCCAAAACAAATTATCCATTATCTTTTGCATCTTATATTTTCTCTTTTATAATATTTCTTTTTTTGTACAAAGTACTTCTAGCCTCGTCTTTGTATCGGTAATTACAAACTTATCATCTTTTTTTATGAATGCTAAATCAACACGTTTTCCAGCCAATACTACTTCAGCCCAACCCTCTTTTTGTTTTACCATTGGATTAGACAATTTAAATTGTTCTTCAAGTGCTTTTAGCCCCGTTATTCTCAATTGTAAAGCATAGGCTAATTTCTCTTTTAACTCACCCTGTAAGGGTTTAAGTTTGTTCTCATTTTGTGTCATCTGATACTGCATCACACGTTTAAATTCATCTTCTAAGATTTCAAATTCTTTTTCCATTATAGCAATTTTTCGTGAAACAGAGTGTCGTCCGAACTCTTCTTCAAAAGCTTTCAAATTTTTTTCTTTGTTGCCGACTAGCTGTTTCATCACACGAACATAACGCTCTTGCATTTCGTTTAGTGTATAAAGAATTTCATTTTGATCAGGCAATATCATCTCCATTGCAGCCGATGGTGTCGGTGCTCGAAGATCGGCTACAAAATCTGAAATCTGCACATCCACCTCATGTCCAACGGCTGAAACGACAAAAGTATTAAGATTATAAATCGCATCGGCTACAACTTCTTCGTTAAATGCCCACAAATCTTCTTTACTTCCACCACCACGTCCAACAACAATGGCATCACAACCTAACGTATCTGCATACTTTAAAGCCTCTGCTATTTGTTGAGCCGATTTATCGCCTTGAACCAAAGTATCAATAACCACTACTTCAAGAAGTCGCCAACGTTTCTCTATGATTTTGAGCATATCTTGCAAGGCAGCACTTTTAGAAGCAGTCACCAAGGCAATTTTTTTCAGATATTGTGGCTGATATTTTTTGTTACTCTGTTCAAAATAACCTTTTTTTTGTAATTTCTCTTTGAGTTGCTCATACGCCAAAGCCAAAGCCCCTTGCCCAAAAGGCTCAATGGAGAGCGTCATAAGCTGATATTCCCCACGAGGTGTATAAACAGAAATAGACCCATTCACCACCACATGTTGTCCACGTTCTAAACGAAACTTCATTTTGTTAGAATTTGAACGAAACATCACACACTTAATACTTGATTCTTTATCTTTTATGGAGAAGTACACATGCCCTGAATTGTGGTAAGTTACTGATGACACTTCACCTTCTACTAAGATGTGCATAAAAGTTGTCTCTAGTAAAGACTTAATTTTAGTGTTTAATGAACTAACCGTCATGGTTCCTTGTGACATATACTTCCTTAATTAAATCAACTCTTTTATCTTAGATAAAGAGACTTTTTCACCATTATACACAACCCCCTCTAAAGCTTTAATAGCTTTAGAAAACCTCACATCATTTTCTACTAACAACACTCGTAGCAATGCTTTATGGCTCTTAGCTAACTTAATATTTTCATTTAAAATATCTTCTCTATTCTCGATCCTAAGTTTTTTTCGTTTAAATAGATTTCTAGGCATTAAAAGTCCAGCCACAAAGACCACTACATAGGAAAAAAACCAAGACCAAAAATCCCAATCAATCCCTTTTGACTTCGCTGGATAGTCCACCTTATCTAACAAAGAAGCAACTTCAACCTTATTGACTTTTATAAAATAAGCAGGAAAACCTAAGTCATATGTTTTTTGTGTTTTGGGATTAAAAGCTTTTAAATTTACTTTGGGTAAAGAAAAGCTCTCTTTAGCAGAAATGGCATAATCCCATCTAAGAGAAGAACTTGAACCCTTTTGACTGTAAAAAATTTTGGCTTTTGGACTTTGTGTAAAAATTTTATACGCTTCATTCTCTTTCAACAGTTCAAAAGGGAAGAGCCTCCCCTCTCCTTTCAACTCGACACTTAAATTAACAGGATCATAAGCTTCTGTCTCTTTTTTGTCTAAAGTATGTATTAGCGTAAAGTCACCGACCAAATCAATGGCTTTGGGTAACGGTTTCACCTCTAAAAGTAAAGGCTTTAGTTCAACCACAACATCTTCTTTTTGTAACCCCTTAACATTATCTCTGTCTCCAGAGATAGAATAAGCTACTTTATCATCATCGGTTGAAGATTTAATCATGCTAAACTTTAAAAACACTTCACCTGACTTTTTAGGATAAATTAAATAACCATACTCATGTCGTAAGTCATGATATTTCTCATGTTCTTTAAAACCAATTTGATGAAATTCATATTCCTCCGACTCTTTCAACGAAAACTTAAAAAGCATAACTTTAGAGACATCAACTTGTGTTAAATTTACTTCTAAAAAAATCGCTTCTTGTTCATAAGGCTTCTCATTGGAGATATTAAAAGCGTATTCAACATCCTCTGCACACAATATATTAACGATAAAAAGCATAGAAATAAAAAATACTTTAACATAAATCATGCTAATCCAAAGAGCCTCGTCGCCCTTATTTCATCGTAAGAAACTTGTCCATTCAATGCTTCAAAAATTGGTTTATAACGTAATTTTCCATCATCTCCAAAATCTTCCATACTTCCCTCTTTTTCTAAAGCAAGAACGGCTTGTTGTACAGCTTCAATTGGAAGATTTTTAGGTTTAAATTTACTTAAGTCTATGTTTATGTCTTCTTTTTTTAATGTAGAAAAATGGTTCATAATCGTAGCAACGGTAACCCCTCTGGCTTTAGCTATCTGTTTTATCGAATCACAACTCTGCATTAATGCCTTTGTTTTCATGTGTGTGGGAACATCAGAACTCACTGTTGACTTTCCAGCACGTAAAAGTTTTTTCTCTTCTTCAATCTGTAAAAAATTGGTTGAACCACCAATAGACTTCATGTAGTTAGTATGGGCTTTTTCTAGCTCTTCTTCACTGTAAACCATAATCTCATCACTCGCTTTCATAGAAGCTTTTTTAATCGGTTCATCAATACGCAAAGTCAAAGGCTCAACTTTTAATGCCATCTCATTTAAGCCCAAAAGCTGTAAGCCCTCAATGTTTCTAATACGCGATAAAGCCACATACCCTTGCCCTACTTCAAAAGTTTGAGAAAGGTCAATTTGTACAGCATCTAAAGTCATTCCTTGTGACTTATGAATGGTAATCGCCCATGCCAAACGCAAAGGCATTTGTGACACCGTCGCCACGTTTTCACCCTTGTCATTCTCAAGTGTCCAATCTTCGGCTACCACGCGTATTTTTTGACCTGTAGAGGTTTTAACCACAGGAATGTCATTTTCAAAACCCACGACCATACCTGTCGTTCCATTAACATAAAATTTTTCAGGATTATTTTTTATAAAAATAACCATCGCCCCTTTTTTAAGCGTTAACTCTTCTAAGACTAAAGCTGTTTTAAAAATCTTCTCTATGTTTTTTGCCGTTCCCTTTGAAGTATATTTAAATGTTTGAGACTTCCCCTTTAAACGGTTTAGCTCTTCAATATTTATTCTATCTACATCGACATTATGTGTAAAAAGCTTTGTTGCTGTAAGCTTAGAATTTAATTCTGTATGAAAACACTGTTCTAAAATACTCTGCGACTTCTGTGAGACTTCACCCGAACGTATCTCGTCAAGTACAAAAATAAGTCGGTTATCATCTTGTCTAAATTTTTCTTCTAGATAACAACTTTTTAACTCTAAAGATTTCCAAACAGGACTTTGCCAAGCAAAACGTTTTTCTTTAAACTCACGACTCACAGGTGGTAACTGAAAAAAATCACCAGAGATGACCACTTGCACCCCACCAAACGGTTCAGGGTTATTTTTAAAAGCTCTTAACACTTTGTCCATTGAAGAAAAGATTTCAGGTGAGACCATTGAAACCTCATCTATAATTAATACTTTCAATTTTGAAAAACGACTTTTCAAATAAGATTTTTCAAGTAAAAATGCTACATAACCATTGTCCACTACCGTGTCACGAATACCCAAAGCAAAAAAAGAATGAATGGTCTGCCCTTTTAGATGAGAAGCAGCAATACCTGTAGGTGCCACAACTGTTGGGTGAATACGTCGCTCTTTTAAGTACTGAATGTATTGCCGTAACAAGTAGGTCTTACCTGTTCCTGCTGAGCCAGTTATAAAAATATTTTTGCCAGATTTGAGTAGATTAAGTGCTGTGGTTTGTTTCATAAAAGTATTTTAACAAAAAATCATGACAATAATTGAAAAGATGTCAAATTGTCATGTAATTTTGAAGAAGTTCTTACAATTTTAAAATGCCCTTAACCCTTGCTACTGTGTCACCTTTATGCAAAGAGAGTCGAACCACTGATTTTTCGGTTGCTTTTAACTCATGCAATATGTTCGCATCTAAAGAAATAACATCTCCTCTATCCAAAGTAACTATCTTTTCACCCACCATAAACTCAATACTTCCTATAACCGTCATAACGGTTATAGGGTACTTTGTTTTATGCTCTTTCATCATTTGCCCTTCTTTAAAAGCAATACGAATTTCTTTTCCAAACTCACTTTCCAATAATGAATTTATAACCACATGTTCATCTGAAAATTCCAAATCGTTTAAAAATGATGCTAACTGCATAAAATAATCCTTTTTTTGATTTAAAAGATTATAACTTAGGATTATGAATTAATGATTGATATTGGTCAATAAGCACAAATTTAGGGCCAACCACACAAGGGTACTCTTTAACAACCAACCGTCCGTTTTCTAAAATGGTATCAGCCCAGCAATATTCATGTCCAATACCTGAATCATTTTGAATTTTTGGAACATACCAAATTACAAGGTCTTTAGCATCAATATTTTCTCTTTCTTCCAAATAACGTTCAACACCATCCTCATCAAGCTTACAACAAGAACCTAGCGTAAGTAAGTCTAAGTCACCCTCTCCCTCTTTAAAACGCGTAACAAATACTTTAGCATTATCTCCTCTACTGTCGTCTTTGAACTGTCCCCTATTGGGTTCTATGTAATAACCTTCTCCCTTAGCATTTTGAACTTTATAAAGATATTTATCTTTTGCATAAAGCCTTGCCTCACTTTGTAAATCTTGACCCTCAACTAACCACTTTTTCCAAGAACCCTCATATTTATAAAATGTTTCATTTCCCAAATCCATATCAATTCGCATTACAGGTCGGTAAATGGCTTTTTCACCACAACCTCTACCAATATTCACCCCAAGTACTCTAAACGAACCATTATCATAAAACTCAAATCTATTTTCATAACGGTAATTACAAGCCATAGGCCATTTGGGATTACGATAATCTTGGACTAAATAAAACCCAACTTTTTGACCTTCTTTGACTAAAGGATAAACTCTAGGAGCATTAAAAGGAAGCACTACTGAAGTTGAAAACATAGGGCAACCCATCGCATCATTGTAGCCAAAAAGAAACTTATCTTCTCCTTTTACAAACTCAACATGACGACCAGCAAGGACAACATCATTAGAACTTGAAACCTCTCCTTTTCCCTCATAAGCCACATGCCAATCAACAATTTTGGCTGATTTGAGAACAGCATGACCTTTAAAAGAAGCATCTATCACTTCTAAACCATCTGAAGCTGTAATGCGATAAGAAAGTTTCCAATCATCTTCACTATGCAAGGTATCATTTTGACAATACTTCTCCATTATTTCACGGTTTTGTAAAGAACGCTCAGAAATACATGAAGGGGTTGCTGTCTTACCCAAATCTGCCCATTTAGCAGCTGAGAGTTTAAGGTCTGTCAAATCAACAATCGCCCAAAGAGCTTCTTCTTTATCATGGTAAGAAAAAGTGGGAGCAACACAAAGATGCATCTTGTTCTCACAAGGTGAATTATTTAAGGAACCACGAACATTTGCCATACTCATCTCTTTGATGCTAGGAGCTTCTCCTAACTCTTTTTGAATCTCAGGAGCATTTAAAGCTATCTCTTGGGCTATTTTTCTTAAACGCAAAGAAATGTCTGGTTGCATGTTTTTAAAACGTTTTAATTGTAAAAGTTTATTT
Organism: uncultured Sulfurovum sp.; assembly: GCA_902727995.1. GTDB lineage: Bacteria > Campylobacterota > Campylobacteria > Campylobacterales > Sulfurovaceae > UBA1140. Next base: position 23,308 of record CACVAZ010000023.1, on the reverse strand, counting down.
TCATCCGTATGCACAATTGCTCTTGTTGTTGTGTTGGTAACAAAGTTGTATTTAACAGCTTCATAACAAGTATTTTTCTTACAAAGTTTTTGACTTTGAGCATTTAAAACGGAAGTAATGGCTGGGCGAATAGTCATCATGTCATTATGCAGTAATTGACCACTTAGACTAATCGTGTCTTCTAAAAATTCTCTGTTTTGTAATAAAAAAGCTTGTACTTTTTTCGACTTAGTATCAAGCTCACTCTCTTCTAAAGGTAAAATGGTTTGAGCATTTTTTAAGTTTTTTCTTATTTCTTCTATATAAGCGTTGACAAGAGGAAGCTGTTTATAAAATTCACTTTTCTCTTTTGTTAAAATCACTCTTTCATTTTCTAAAGAATAAACTTTGTTTTCAGAGAACCAATAAAGACCAATTGCCATAAATCCAAATAGTAAAATAGCAATGCTTATTTTATTTTCTCTACGCATTTTTATCCATTCATTTCAAAATAGTACGGAGTTTGGTACTGAATATATGCCAAACACCCTACAATTAAAAAGAGTATAATCATTACGAACTTAATTTCTTGTGTTGACAATCTTTTTAGCGCTAAAATATTAACCCAAAATGAAAAAAAGAAAACAACCATAAAAAGATGTTGCACTCTAAAGCCATAAAACCTATCTAGTAGCGTTGAAAATAAAGCAATGGATAGAGCAAAAACTATCTGTCCTTTTATGCTACTAGGAGTCACAGCTGGATCAGTTAACATAAAATAGATAAAAAGCATAAATGTTATCATGTACAAACGATGATAAATCTCTTCAAACAATACCGTAGGTTCAAAAAGTACAACAAGAAAGTATTGAAAAAATAAATAAGAAAAAAGAAAGACAACAGGAATAAGCAAACGTTTCACTCGAACCAACAAGCTTAAGGCTAAGACACAAACCAGCAGTGTAAAGAGTAAATCATCTCCCAATTGTCCTGTGATAATATGGGCTTCATCATAAAAAAAAAGTAATGCCATGATGAGTGCAAAGTTTGAGGGATTAAAAAGATGTTTGTCTCTAAACGTTAAAAAATGTTTTTGAAGTAATGCCAAGCTAAGAACCACAAAATAAATCCATAAAGAAGCTGAATAAAGTAACAACATAAGCCCTATGGCTGTAGACAATGCCGAATAAGAAAAATAAAAAGAACGTCTTTTATTAAAATATAAAAGTAGATGTTCAATAAGAAGTGTAAAGAGCATAATAAACATAATGTCACCCCAAAAAAGAGTGACATTTGCTGTCAAAGAACCCAGCATTAAAAGAAATAAAAGATTAAGATTTTGCTGTAACTGTAAAGGCAAAAAAATCCTTAGTTAGCATTAATAATCTTATTTAGCATCAATAATTTTATCTGCTTCTTTAAAAACCTTATCAATATTATCACGAATCCATTTTGTGTCCATCCACTCTTCTGGACGCACTTCAACCCCTTGCACCAAAACACCAAAGTGTAAATGATCACCCAAAGCTAAACCAGACTTGCCTGTTTGTGCAATGGTAAATCCAGCAGCAACTTGATCACCTTTTTGAACTAAAATATTTGAACAATGCCCATAAAGAGTATAAAGTCCTAAACCATGATCAATCATAGGCATGTTTCCATAAATTCCATTATATTCATCATAAACAACCGTACCAGGGTTTGAAGAAACAACTTTTGCCATTCTTGTACTTGCCATATCCAATCCAACATGATAAGATTGAGAAATTTCATTTTCTTTATGTTCATAAAAATAATGACGTTCATCCCCAAAGGAAGCTACTTTTGCCCCATTTTTAAGAGGATAAAACTTTTTAATTTTCCATGAGTCAATCATCTCATTAGAGACGTTAGTAGACAAGTTATGAATAATAACTTCATTATCAAGTCTCATCGTTTCATTAATTGTTTTTAATTTTTCCAATCTATTTTCAATGGTTGAATATTTAGGTTCTGTATCAATCAAATCAGAAATTTTTCCATCTATAAATTTATCTTTGGCTTCTATCCAAGAAGTTTTGTATTTTTTTCCTAACAAATATAAGGGAATATTACTAATACGTTTATTTCCAGCCATATCTTCAGCCCTAATATTCGCAGTAAAGTTTTCTACATTAAAAGGCCAAGCTAAAAGTGTTGCATAATAACCCTCTTTTTTATAAGGCTGAGCTTTAAACGTTAATCCTCCAGCTTCAACAACAAAACTTTTTAAGGCTCTATCTTTAACTTGAAATACCACTAAGGCAGAACCACCTTTAGTAATGGAATAAGAATTCGATAAAATATTAATATCAGGTCGTTTATAATCTACGTGAACATTAATAATCTTTGTTACACTATTCCCCTGAAAAAAATTCCAGTTACTCTTGTCTGTTGCTGTGAAAGAAATCTGTAATTTAGTGGCACGTGGATCTAAAAGAACCCCACCTACAGCTTTTTTAGGATATTTAATCTCAACTATTTTTTCATGAACTGTCTCTAAAATCATCTCATTAGCAACAACTATTTCATTGGTGTCATCTCTTACTTTTATCTCATAAGACTTTAAACCACTAACATCTGAAAGCTTTATTTTTAAAGGATCTTTACGATTCCAATAAACAGACTTTCCACTCTCTATTGAGGGTGCATCACGCTCAAAACTTTTAGAAGTATATACATAAGCTCCAGCACCTATAAGTGCTATTAAAATCACTATCCATAATGAACTTGAACTTCTATCATTTCTACCATATGCTCTTCTACGACCCATTTATTAATCCTCTTTTTTTAATCTCTTTTTTAATTTTTGTTAACAATAAATCCATGTCTAACTCATCACTTCTAAATCCTGAAGCCATAAGATCCCCTCCTCCACCAAAATGAATTGCCAGTGAAGAAACATCGACAAGAGTACTACGGAAAGAGACTTTTATACCATCTTCAAACCTCATCAACAAAATAGCAATTTTTACCGTTATTAAGCTAATGCCATAATCTATTATTCCAGCCATATCATTTAAGGAGGCACCTGTTTTTTCTAGTATCTCTTGATTAACAATCATACTTGCTATTTGAGCATCTTCATCAAGTTCTAATGTCCCTAAAACTTCACTCAACACTCTAAGTGAACTTAAAGATTTTTTTTGTGTTAAATTTCTGTTTATCTCTTGTAAATTAATCTCAAAAGAAAGCAGCTCTGAAGCCACAGTAAACACCTCTTTTGTCACATTCAATCTTGTAAAATTTTGCGTATCACTAACTAAGCCTACATAAAAACAAGTCGCCACCTCTTTGGTAACTTTAAAGTTATGCTTCAATAATTCATACGCAACCATAGAGGAAGAAGCATAAGCACTATCTATTATATTAAAAGCTCCATCATCAATATTCACTATTACCTTAGAACTTAAATCAAACCCAAGTATATCAATATTATAAGATTCACAAGTTATTATTAAACTATTGTCAAAATCAATTTGATTTTTTATTTTAGCAAAATGAGGTAAAAAATCTAAGTGATTTGGTAATTTTTTATTAACATTACAGATTTCAACCTGTTTTCCAAGATTTTTAAGAATAGCATAAATACCTAAACCTGTGCCTAAAGTACCTCCATTGGCACGAGAATGGGTAATAATACTCACTTTATCATGCTTCTCTAGTAGTGATGTAAACTCCTCAAGCAAAGTTTAACCTTCCATTTTCATCGATAAATCAATCCAATTTGCCTGATGAATCAATGCTCCTGATGAAATAGCGTCTACCCCAGTTTTTGCAATCTCTTCAATGGTATGAAGCAAAACATTTCCACTCGCTTCCAACAAGATATGTGGGTAATTTTCATTTCTATAAGCTACCACTTCTCTAATCGCCTCATTGCTCATGTTATCACACATCACAATATCAGCTCCAGCTTCCATTGCACTCTTAACCCCTTTTAAGTCTTCACACTCAATTTCTACTTTAGAAGTAAACGGAATCTTTTGACGTACTTTAATCATAAATTCATTTAAATTGTCAATGGTTTTCAAATGCGTATCTTTTAACATTAAACAGTCATCAAGTCCCATACGGTGGTTAATTCCTCCACCACAACGCACAGCATACTTTTCAAATTCTCTAAGCAATGGTCGGGTTTTACGTGTATCTAAAAGCTTTACCCCATAAGGTTTTACTTTCTCAACAAATTTACCTGTTAAAGTAGCAATAGAAGAGGCATGTAAGGCAATGTCTAAAATAGAACGCTCCAAAGAGAGTATAGATTTTGAGTTTCCAGACACAAAAAGAAGCTCTTCTCCAATCTTAAAAGTCAAGCCATCTTTCACCTTCCATTCCAGTTTTAAATCATACATTTTAGCAATCACTTCAATGTACTCACGCCCAGCAAAAATACCTTCTGATTTAGCAAGAATAAAAGCACGTACTTCTTTAGCCGTAGAAATACGTGAAAAAAGGTCACCACGCCCAACATCTTCAGCAACCATCGCTTCAATAAACTTCTCTTTTAACATCTATAGTAACCTTTTATTTTTTGGGTGAATTATATCATTAAGAACTTTTTTTTGATATAATCTATAAAAATTTAAGTGTAAAAAAGAATATTATTATGGCAATAAATGTAATCGCAAAAAATAAAAAAGCATATCATGACTACGAAATATTAGAGAAATTTGAAGCAGGTATTGTCTTGCAGGGTGCAGAAGTAAAAGCCTTACGGGCAAAAAGAGCAAATCTAACAGATGCATTTTGTCGTTTCATTAAAGGGGAACTCCACCTCATGAACACGCACATAGCTCATCTTGACACGACCAATGCGAACTTTGCAAGAGACACAAGAAGCCCAAGAAAACTCTTACTTCATAAAAAGGAGTTAGACAAACTTTATGAAAAAGTACAAAAAGATGGTCTAACCATTGTTCCTCTCATGCTATACTTCAATGAGAGAAACTACATGAAAGTAAGCATTGCTGTAGCAAAAGGGAAACAACTTCATGACAAACGAGAAACCATGAAACGTCAAACACAATTAAGAGAAGCTGCTCAGGCTATGAAGCAGTATAAATAATCCTACTTACTCTTTAACCAAAACCCCATACTCTTTCAAAGAAGCCATGAGTTTATCAGGGGTTCGATAGCCCAACACTCTTCCTATCTCTTTTCCTGTTTCATCCCAAAAAATAGCTGTAGGTAGCACCTTAACATTATAATTAATAGCTCCTAAAATATCTTTATCAGTATTGATGTAATAAATAGGTGTTTTAGGATATTGTGCTTTAATCTCTTTTAGAAAAGGAGCCATATGCTCACACCAAAGACACTCTGTTTTCCCAAATTGAATCATCAGACGTTTTCCTTTTGGAATGTCTACCACATTAACTTTAGGAATGTCTCCAAAGTCATAAGCATTAAGCGTTAGAGTGAGTACGGTTACTAAAAAAAGTTTTTTTATCATATTATTATTCCTTTAAAACGAATTATTATTCATAATATGATAACCAATAAGTACCTAAGTAAAACTAATTTTATAAAAAACGTGTAAGAAAGAATACTCCAAGAAAGCACTAAGTTCTTGAAGTGTCTGTAAAAAATGACGGAGATGTCAAAAGAGTAAACTTTGTAAACAACATTAAGAGAGGAAATCCTGTTTACAAGTATGATTATACAAATAAAGTAAATTTATTCATATGGTTTTTATGTCATTTCATAAATTAAATTCATTTTAGCTCATTTTCTTCTTAGTCCTATTGGATTCATAAAACCCATAAACTAACATCTCACCCCTACAAACCTCTTACTTTAAAAGTTATACTAGCGACCATAAAGGATACTCATGAACAACTATAAACCCACAGCATTCTCCTTTGATCCGAGTGATTCAGGTCATTTTGGAAAATTTGGAGGACGCTTTGTCCCTGAAACACTGATGCCTGTTCTTATTGAACTTGATAGGTTTTATAAAAGCATTCGTTTTGATGAAACCTTTTGGAGGGAAGTAAATGCACTTTTAAAAAACTATGTGGGTCGTCCCTCACCACTTTATGAAGCGACCAATCTTTCTAAAGAACTTAATGCCACCATCTTACTTAAACGTGAAGACTTAAACCATACAGGGGCTCATAAAATAAATAATACCATTGCCCAAGGACTGTTGGCAAAGCGTATGGGAAAAACAAAAGTCATTGCTGAAACAGGAGCTGGACAACATGGGGTTGCCACAGCCACTGTTGCTGCCTTGATGGGCTTAGAATGTGAAGTCTTTATGGGAGCTAAAGATGTGGAACGCCAAAAACTCAACGTCTTTCGCATGAAACTCTTAGGAGCAAAAGTTCACGCCGTTGAGTCAGGTTCTTCAACCCTTAAAGATGCCATGAACGATGCCATTCGACATTGGGTGACTCATGCACGAGATACTTTTTACATCATTGGTACAGCTGCTGGACCTCACCCTTACCCTTTAATGGTACGTGATTTTCAAGCCATTATCTCAGCTGAAACCAAAGAACAGATGCGTCAAGATGACTACGGCATCCCTGATTATGTTTTGGCTTGTATTGGTGGTGGTTCAAACGCCTTGGGTATGTTTGCCCATTTTATCAACGAAGAAAAAACTCAATGTATCGGCATTGAAGCAGGGGGGAAAGGCTTGAAGAGTGGTGAGCATGGTGCCAGTTTAGCCTTGGGAAAACCAGGGGTTCTACATGGACAACTTAGCTACTTACTCCAAGATGACGAAGGACAAGTCAAAGAGGCTTATTCCATTTCAGCAGGACTTGACTATCCAGGTATTGGACCTGAACACTCTTTTTTGATGGAGCAAGGAAAAGTAGTGTATGATAGCGTAACTGATGATGAAGCCATGGAAGCCTTTGTATGGTTAAGCCGTGCCGAGGGAATTGTTCCTGCTTTTGAATCAGCCCATGCCATCGCCTATTTGAAAAAAATGCCAAGCCAAACCATTCAAGGAAAAACCATTGTCATTAGCCTCTCTGGTCGAGGAGACAAAGACATGATACAAGCAATAGATATTTTAAAGGACAGATTATGAAAAAAATTTTAATACTACTTACAGCACTTCTACTTATAGGATGTAATAACAAAACCTACGCACCTCTAGCAACCGTGAAGCAAGTAGATATCAATAAATATTTAGGAACGTGGTATGAAATTGCCCGTTATGATCAGTATTTTGAAAGAGGTTGTTCCAACATTTCAGCGACCTATTCTCTTAAAGAAGACAAAACCATTAAAGTCCTCAACCGTTGTACCAAAGAAGGAAAAGTAGATGAGGCCATTGGAAAAGCCTATGCTGTTGATGAAACAAATAGCAAACTCAAAGTAAGTTTCTTCGGTCCTTTTTATGGAGACTATTGGATTTTGATGTTAGATGATGACTATACTTACGCCGTTATTGGTACGCCATCAAGAGAGTATTTTTGGATATTGTCACGAACGCCTAAAATGGAGCAAAAAACACTTGATAGTATCCTAGAAAAACTTCCTGCTTTAGGCTATAACAAGTCCAAACTTATTTATCCTATCCAAAAAGAGCAAGAAGAGAAGAAGTAGCCATGTTTTCTAAAAAGCAAACTTTTAACTTTTCAAGTCTTATTAAAACAACAGCTGAAGAACTTTTTGATTTTCACTCTGATACCACAAACCTACCTCAAATCACCCCTCCGTGGATTGGGGTAACGATTGTTGACTTGGTTTTACCCTTAAAAGAAAAAAGTGAAGTGTGTTTGGACATCAAACAGTTTGGATTTACCACACGTTGGCTCATGCAGATTGATGAACTAAAAGTACCCAACAGAGTTTGTGATAAAGCCCTTAAAAGTCCATTTAAAAGCTTTTACCATGAACATATTTTTACACCCATCAATGAAGATGAAACAAAACTTGAAGACATCATTAACTTTGAGCTACCTCTTTATCCTTTTAGTTTAATGGCTGTGCCTTTTGTAAAAAGAGACATGCGAAAAATGTTTGCTTATCGACATGCAAAAACTAAAGAAATTTTAGAGTATCCTATTTAGAAACATTATTGTCAATGCTTACTTTAGTTGCTACATTTTCTTGCTTAAAACCTAAGGTTTCAAATAGTTTAATCATTGCATCAGCAGTCTCTTTCATCTTAGCTATTTGAGCCTTATCTGTTACACCTGTGGCTGTAATCCAATTGTCTATTTTAACATATCCAAGATGTAGTTTTCCAGAACCTTTTGGAACATAAAAATAAACCGTACAAGGAGCAAATACTCCAGCCTGTGGTAAGCCACGATTAAAAATAGAATTTGTAAATTTCAAATGACAAATGGGAGAAACCCAAAAAGCATCATATTCTTTAAGTTCTAAATCTAAGTCTTCATATTGAATTTTTAAATTAGCAAAACCAGCAAGAAGAAAATGGTTTTCAACAACGGAACTATCATACTTCATCACAAACTCTTCTACATAATCTTCAAAATCATCAACACTCGAAACATCTTTAACCATCTTTACAAGAGGCTCTTTAGGCAAAGCCTTATCAAAAGTAATTTTTTGACTTTCTGTTGGTTTTAATTCTTTTGCAACCAAAGTATCAAGCTTCGTTACCATTACTTTAAATTTTTCTCTTAATGTTTCATCTTCTTCACCAATAATATCTAACATCGTCTCTGGAGCTAAATGACCGTACCATGTGGTATTAGTATCTTTCTCTTTTTCAAGATTTTTATAAGCAAAAAAAGTAAAAGGAGCATAAGCAGCAAAATCAGGATTTTCAATTAAAAGTGGATGTAATGTTTCTAAATCTACCACCGTATAAAAACTTAAAAGGTCAAGGTTTTTTTCATTGTATTTTTTATAATATTTATTATCAACACGTTCATTTTTAAATA
>CACVAZ010000023.1:9118-14332 GCA_902727995.1 uncultured Sulfurovum sp. | reverse complement strand
AGAGACAAAAACAAGTATCTCTAGCATTATCAAAATGGCACTCAATGTACCATTCTCCTGAGTAGTAAAAGGTAAGCCACTGGTATTCATGCCAAAAAAACCAACCAAAAGGTTAAGTGGAAGAAAAATAGCTGAAATAATAGTGAGCATAAAAATAAGACGATTCATTTTCTCATTGGTACGTGTGTTGTAAAAACTATAAAGATAATCAAGTTTTGAAAGTTGTGAAATTGATGATTTAAGCACTCGCTCAGAATGTTCATGAATATCTTCATAATGACTTAAAGGAAAATGATTGACAGATTTATACTCCTCAATCATTTCAAGGATGATTCGTGAACTATTGGTCATGGTCCGTTCCACTCTTAGTAAATTCTTTTTCAGTTTTAACCAATTTTTCATAAAATGTTTATGAGGATCATCCTCATATAAACTCTCTTCCATTTGACGAATATTTTCTTCTTGTTTTAAGGAAGATTTCAACAATTCATTAAGGTAAGTATCTATTGTTTTATAAGGTTCTTCAAACATATGCACAGATTTCTGAAACATATTTTCTTCTTTATTGTAAAAATAACTCTCCTCTCCTATAAAAATATATCCTAAGGAGACAGCTTCGCTTAGGTTTTTTCCTAAAGGTAAACGAATAATAAGCATGCTGTACTTACTGTTTTTATCAAAGACAGAGGTATGTTGTGTGTTACGTAAATCAATAAAATGTAGAGGGTCAAGAAGTTTATTAAAATCCATTATTAGGACCTTTATTTTTTAATAAATATTATAGCCAAAAATACAGATTTAATTCATCTATTCTGCTATACTCACAAGCAAAAAGGTTCCTTTTAGCCATGAAATCATTAGCCCTCTTACTCTTCTTTCCTCTTATGCTATTGTCAGCTAATGTTGATACACAACTTTATGAAGGTAACAATACCCTTACTTACTATGAAACCGTAGAGAAGCTCATTGCCAATAATGAAGCTGAAGATAAAAATAATACAGAACGCATCACCACAGAGAAAATGATACTCTCAAAACTAAAAACGATGATTGGATCAACACCTAAAATAGACCCCCTACCCGATGCTCTTTTGACTAAAGAAAATAACATAAGTTCTAATGACTACCTCCTTTATCTTACTGCCCTTACCCAAACTGTAGAAAGCATAGAACTGCTAAAGAAAGAGTTCTTAACCATAGAAGAAAGAATAGTTTTTTTAAAAAAAAGTATTACAAACATTACCGTAGAAAATAAAAAAGATTTACAACTCTATCAATTACAATATGCATTTTATAAACTTAAATTAAGAGATGAAACACTCACCCAAAAGAGCTATGAAAATAATTTAGAAAAAGGTAAAGCTCTTTTTACTAAGAAGTTTAAAGCAGTTATTTTTAATACACAAGATTTAGAAAAAAACCTTAAAAGTAGCCGTAAAAAACTAAAAACCCTCCAAAAAGAAGAGATTTCTTTAAAACTTAAAAAAGAACGTACTTTAATGAGTGAAGAGACCCTTCCCAAAACTTTAGAGGAGAGCTTAGTTAAAAATGATAAAAACATTGTTAAAACCTTAACGATTAAAATCGATGAAATGTTAGGGTTATTACTAAGTTATTTACAACAAAAAAAGAGCGAGGAGGTAAATGCTCTTTTTAAAGAGAGTAAACAAGACATTGAAACACTTGATTCTAAATTACAACGATACTACGATATTAAACGTGACATGATTAAAGACTTAATGGAGTCTGAACTCGGTACCGTAACCGTAGCCCTTTCAGATGTAAGTGACAGTGCCGAAAGTATTTATGCTTATACTTACACCAAACTAACTGAACCTCTTTTTACCTTTAGTGAACGGGGTATTTCAACCATTGATATTCTTAAAGTGGTGTTGATTCTTGTAATTGGATTTATGTTTGCCTCTTTTTACAAACGAAAAATTATGAACCTTGCTACACGTGAAAAGATATCTTATTCTTCAGCTAAAGTGATGTCTAGTGCAGGTTATTATATTTTAGTATTTATCACTTTAATTATAGCCTTAAAAAGTATTGGACTCGACTTTTCAAATCTGGGCATGATTGCTGGAGCACTTTCTATTGGTATTGGATTTGGCTTACAAACCGTTGTTTCTAACCTCGCTGCAGGTATCATTCTTATGTTTGAAAGAACCATTCGCTTAGGCGATTACATTGAGGTCTCAGACACAATTCGTGGTACTGTCAACGATATGAAAATGCGTTCAACCACCATCACCACCAATGATAATATTGATGTTGTCATTCCTAACTCTTCTTTCATTCAAAATAATGTTATTAACTGGACGCTTGACAGTGACACCAGACGCATACACATTCCTTTTTCTGTTGCCTATGGAACAGAAAATGACAAAGTTGAAGAAGTTATTTTAGAAGAGCTTAAACTAACAAAGATTAGCCATGTTTCTAATATTATTAAATACAGTCCTAAAATTTGGATGACAGCCATGGGTACAAGTTCGGTAGATTATGAACTTATTGTTTGGATTAGAGGGGCATCTACCACAAAACCTTCTGGAACAAAATCAGATTTTTTAAAGTTTATTTATAGCACCTTAAACAAACATAAAATTGAAATACCTTTTCCTCAACTGGATTTACATGTAAAAAAAAGTGCTAGTGATCTATCTAAAGAAATAAATCCCAATTAAACCATTGGGATCTACTCTAAAGCCTTACCAAACAAGCATTCTAAAGAAGCCAAAGCCAAAAAGAATTAAGGCATAAGTATCAAGGTTTCGGTCATACATAAGCATGAAAAAACCAGCCAAGACCAAAGTAAACCCACTTAAAAATACTTTCACTGAAGTTTTTAACTCTTTGGCTATCCAACCCAATTGTGCTTTTGAAAGTTCTATTTCAAGCGTTCCTTCACTGGCTTTCTTAATAACATTTTTAAGTTCTTTGACCACAAAAGGAATCTCTTTTACTTCAGCCACAATCATTTCACTAAGCTTCTCTTTGCCTCCAAGGGCTTTAGGAATATTTTTTTGAAGAATGGGCAAAATGTCTTTTACCCCATTAAAGTTTTCAATATACGTAGTTCCTAATCCTTCGATAATGGCACTCACTCTAAGAATATAAATGGCATCACTGGGTAATTTAAAAGGAAAGTTTCGTGTTGACTCTAAAATTTCAAATGCCAATTTTTGCATGGATTCGCTGTCTAAATTTTCATCACTAAAAATTTCAAACATCTTTTCTGTAAACTCAGCCATAGCTGAAAGAGGAGCTTCATAGGCAATGGTTCCAAGCTTTTTATTGGCTGAAATGTAACGCTCATAATCTTGTTCATTCGATGCTTTAATAAGTTCAATAATCGCAATACGTGTGTTACTCGGCACGGTTTTAACCATCCCAAAATCAAGCAGTACTAACTCACCCTCTTTAGTAACTAATAGGTTACCTGGATGTGGATCAGCATGAAAATAACCATTAATAAGCATTTGTGAGGTATAAAAATCGACCAATTTCGCAATAATTGCATTGAAATCAATGTTATTTTCATAAATACTCTTCTTATCATCAAAACGATACCCTTCCTCGAAACTCATAACAATGCAATCTTCACTACAATATTGTGGGTAGGGAATGGGAAACCTCACTCCACTCTCTTTATAAACCATAGAAAACTTTTGAAGATTTTGCAACTCTTTACTAAGATTCACCTCTTCTTTTATCATTTTTGAAAACTCAGAAATCACGGCATCAATAGAGTTCTTGGTGTAAAATGAAAAAAGAGGTCGAAAGGTTGTGTTAAAAAAGTTCAAAATCTTAATGTCAGCTAAGACTTGATTCTTAATCCCTTCACGACGTAGTTTCACAGCTACTTTTGTGCCATCATGTAAATACGCCACATGCACTTGACCAATGGAAGCTGAAGCAATGGGATTTTTGTCAAAAGATTTAAAGTTCTCTAAGTTCAAAGCTCTTAACGAAACACGATTAAAGGCTTCTTGGCTCATGGCAGGGAGTTGGTCATGTAACTCTTTAAGCTCTTCAAGGTACTCAGGCGTAAAAAAATCAGCCCTTGTGGCTAAAACCTGTGCCAACTTTACAAAACTTGCCCCTAGCTTACCAATGGTCTCTTTTAGTTTGGTAGGAGAAAGAGGTTTCACCCCTAAAAAAGAATCTTTTTTCTTGATGACCAAAAAAAGTGTTAACAAAAATCGAAATACCCCATAAACTCTCATCGGATTATAAAACAAAAGTTTTCTAAAAAAAGTTTTTATCTTATCCTTCTTTCAACGTCTTTTTTAACGCTTCAATATCCTCTTTGGTTGCTAAACCTAGTTCATCTATAATCTCTTTAATCATGAGCTTTGTTTTCTCTTTAATCTTTTCATCTTCTTCTTTTCCCTTAGCTTCAATGGATTCGATAAATGATTTAGCATCGTCTGTATTGATTTTACCTTTTTTTTGTAACTCATCAAGTTCAGCTTCTACTTTTTCTTTAATCAATGCTGCTGCACCCATACCTGTGTAAAGTAATTCTTTTAACATTTTTAATCCTTTAAATTTTTAATTCTTTAATTATATGTTCTTTTAATATCTTTTTGTAGTACATTTTTGTCATATGAGCAAAAAATTTAGACTAAAAAGACCAACTAACAAATACATCCTACCAAAATATTAACAACTTCTCTATAATAAAGCAATAATTTATCTCCCCAAGGAGTCAAAAATGAAAAAACGAATTTGGATTGTGGGTGCTAGTTCTGGTATTGGTTTGGAATTGGTAAAAAAATGGCTTTTAGATGACTACCTTGTCGTGGTCAGTGCAAGAAATGCTTGTAACAATGAATCACTCTTAACACTTCAAGGTAAGCATACCCAAACGCTCAAAATGATTGATCTTGATGTTCGAGAAATAAGTTCTGTCCAAGAAGCTGTTGTTGGGGCATGGAATGCTTTTGAGGGCTTGGACATCTGGTTTTACAATGCTGCTGTCTATGAAGTTATGAGCATTAAAGCGTGGAAGCTAGAGCATTTTGAAGCCATGATGCAAGTCAATTATCTAGGTGCTGTCCGTGTCATGACCCAACTCATGCCATACTTTGAACAACAAAAATCTGGACGTTGGATTTGGAATGCCAGTTTGTCGAGCTACTTTGGCTTACCATTGGGAGGTGGGTACAGTGCCCCAAAAGCTGCCTTGGTCAATTTAGCAGAAGC
>CACVAZ010000023.1:0-9018 GCA_902727995.1 uncultured Sulfurovum sp. | reverse complement strand
CATGAGTAATAAATTAAAAAACCGTACTCTTTTTGCCTATGGATCCATTGCCATACCTTTAGCCATGTTGGGACTGCCTTTGTACATTTACTTACCTACTTTTTACGCTCAAACCGTAGGCTTAAGTGTCACAGCTGTAGGGCTTATTCTTTTCTTTTCACGACTAACTGATGTTATTACCGACCCACTCATTGGACTTTTTAGTGACCGTTTTAAAAGTCCTTATGGTAAACGAAAACCTTTTATATTGTTGGGATCTTTTTTACTCATGAGCAGTTTTTATGCCCTCATTCATCCTCCTAAAGAACAAACAGAATTTTGGCTCTTTGGCTTTTCCATGTTAGTCTATTTGGCTTGGAGTTTGGTTTCTGTACCCTACCTCGCTTGGAGTGCTGAAATCTCTTCTAATTACCATGAAAAAACACGTTTAAGTGTAACAAGAGAACTTTTTACCATTATGGGTGCTTTACTTGCTTTACTTGTTCCTTATTATTATGGTGTTTCAGAATCAGCCAATGAAAGTTTACAGGTACTTTACACCCTCTTTATCTTTTTACTTCTTGGGCTGTTACCCTTTATTTTATTTGGCTTAAAAGAGCGTGAAAATAGTGTTCAAAGAAACATTGGTTTTTCTGAATTCAAAAAAATATGGCAGAAAATCCCCTCACTTAAAAATCTACAACTCGCTTTTGTCTTAAATGCCTTAGCCAATGCCTTACCTGCTACCCTATTTCTTTTTTACGTGGAGTTAGTCTTAGAAGAAGAATCCAAAACAGGACTACTTCTGCTCATCTATTTTACTTCAGGTATCATTGCTCTTCCTTTTTGGACATTTTTAGCTAACAAATGGGGCAAAGCCAAAATATGGAAAGCCTCCATGATTCTTGCCTCTTTAGCCTTTATCTTTGTCCCTTTTTTAGGAACTGGTGACTTACTTTTTTTTACTCTCATTACCATTGCTTCAGGTTTTTCTTTGGGAGCTGACATGGCACTTCCTGCCTCCATTCAAGCTGACATTGTCCAAAAGCTACAAAGTAAAAACAACGCTTACGCTGGTCTTCTCTTTGGTATTTGGGCAATGCTCACCAAGTTGGCACTCGCTTTAGCTGTGGGCTTAGGTTTTGTGATTTTAGGCATGGTTGGTTTTGACCCCAATGCACCTACGGCATTGGCATTAACCACGATTTCTTTACTCTATGCTGGAATTCCTGTGGTTTTTAAACTGCTCTCTTTTTGGCTAATGAAAGATTACAAAGAAGCCTTTTAAATTGATAAAATGACAAAATAGCCATACCAAAAGAGTCTAAAAAAATATAAAATATGAACCTAACAAATACTTAAGGAATTTGCAATGAAGAGCTTAATTTTAATCTTATTTTCAACCCTACTTTTTGCTAAAGCCCCTCTATCTGTAAAGCATGTTGACCCTCAAAAATTTAGTGGCTTATGGTATGAAATAGCACGGACCTATAATAGTTATGAAAAAGATTGTGTGGCAGCCACGGTGGAGTATACTCTACAAGAAGATAACAAGAGTTATGAAGTACACAACCGATGCTTTGACAAAGTCATAGGTGCTAAACTTATTGAGTATAAAGGCACAGCCGAAGCGACTACTCCTAATGCACAAAACTCCATTGCGAACTTGGACATGACTTACTATTATATTTTTACCCAAAGTTACAAAATCATTTATTTAGAAGCCGACTACTCTCTAGCCATCATTGTCGATGATGCGATGGAACAAGTATGGATTATGAGTCGAAGCCCAAAAATATCAAAAGAAAAACTTGACACTATGCTCAATAAACTCAAACCCTACATGAAACTTGAAGAACTTATTTTTACCCCACAAGACATACAAGGACGTTACCAATGAAAATAGCCGTATTAGGAGCAGGAATTAGTGGTTTGGGTACTGCCTATTTACTAAGCCAAAAACACGAAGTTGACCTCTATGAAAAAGAGAGTCGCTTAGGAGGTCATGCACGAACCACTATCGTTGAAGAAAATGGAAAAAAGTTTGGGGTAGACACAGGTTTTTTGGTTTTTAATCATGAAACCTATCCTCTTCTAACTAAGCTTTTTGAACAACTTGATGTTAAAATTGAAAACAGTGACATGAGCTTTGGCTTCTGGGATAAATCTTCCAATATTGCCTACAATGCCCAAACCCTCTCAGGGCTTTTTTTTCAGAAAAAAAATCTTTTTTCTCTCTCTCATTGGCGTATTATCAAAGATATTATACGTTTTAATAAAATGGCAAATACGCACTTAGAAAGCAACAGTCTTGCTTTAGAACTAAGCCTTGGCGAATATTTAGCATCGTATTCCAATGTTTTTAAAGAGCGTTACTTAATCCCTATGGGTGCTTCCATTTGGTCAACACCAAGTGATAAAATGAATCATTTTCCTGCAAAAACCTTTTTACAATTTTTTAAAAATCATGGTCTTTTAGGAGTAAGCACCCAACATCAATGGCTCACAGTCAGTGGTGGTTCAAAAAACTATGTTGATAAAATTTCTCTAAAAATTTCAGGAAAAATTATTTTAAACTCAACAGTAATTAAAGTCAAGCGTCACCAAAAAGGAGTAACCCTTATTCACGTTGATGGTAGTCAAAGTGACTATGACAAAGTAGTCATAGCAACCCATGCACCTCAAACCCTAGCATTATTGGACGATGCTACCTTAGACGAACAAGAGATACTTTCAGCCTTTGCCTACAAAGAAAATGAAGCCTTGTTGCACAATGACCAAAAAGCACTCTATCCCAATAAAAAGATTTATGCTGCATGGAACTATAAAACAGGAGGAAAAGACAATGCCGTTACACTATCCTATTGGATCAACCGTTTACAAAACTTGCAAAGCCAAAAAGAGTATTTTGTTTCACTCAATGAAAGCCTTGAACTTGACCATGTGATTGAGAAAATTTCTTATGAACACCCACAGTTTGACAACCATGCCATTGATATGCAAAAGCGATGCCATGAAATAAGTGGTCAAAATCATAGTTATTATGCAGGAGCCTACTGGCGTAATGGCTTTCATGAAGATGGACTTTGGAGTGCCAATGAAATTGCCAAGCAATTTGGCTGTGCCTTATGAGCCATCTTTTTTTTGAAGGTACAGTCTACCACAAACGCTACAGTCCTAAAAAGCATGAGTTTACTTATCCTTTTTACCTTTTAGACATTGATTTAACCCAATTATCAAGCCTTAAAAACAAACTTTTTTCTTGTAATGGCTTGAACCTTTTCTCTTTTAAAACCAAAGATCATTTTGGTAATAGTAATGACTTCATGGAAAATGTTCAAGACTTACTGAAAGATTTTGGACTTAATCCTACTCAAAAAATGCACTTTATTACCCTGCCCCGTGTGGCAAACTTTGTTTTTAATCCCATTAGTTTACTTATAATTTTTGATGAGGACAAACCCACGCATCTTTTTGCTGAAGTCAATAACTATAATGGTGGACGAATTATCTATCCTGTTCAACTACAAAGTAAAGACGAGAAAACATTTGAGGGTGATGCCATGAAAACCATGTATGTTTCACCTTTTTTAGAAACAAAAGGAAATTACAAGTTTTTTTTGCGTTATGAAGCAGAAAAATTGTTTATAAAAATCGATTTAATGGAAGACGATGCTAAAAAGCTTACAGCCTCATTTCATGGAAAAGCAAAAGTCTTTCAAACAAAAAGCGTGATGAGTCTTTTTGCTAAACATTCATTTTTAACCTTTTGGGTTGTCACAAGAACCTTGTGGCAATCCTTTAAACTTTGGCGAAAAGGATTAACCTTTTACGAACCAAAAGCAAACGATAAAATTAGGAGACACTAACATGCAAGGATTTTGGAATAAATTAGGACATAAATACTTTAAAGGCATCGAAGAAGGAAGCTTAACCGTCATCTATACTGATGGGACTAGCATCACCTATGGAAATGACACGCTTCCTAAATGTGAACTCACCTTGCATAAGAGCGACTTTTTTAAACGTTTATCGCTTTATGGTGATATTGGTTTCGCTGAGAGCTACATGGATGGTGACTTTGATGTCAATGACCTTACAGCACTCATTAGTATTGCCCTTATTAACTCAAAAAGATTGGCAACCAAAAGTGAAGACAAAACCTCTAACCGTTTGGTCAATCTTTTACCTCAGTTCAATAAGGTAAAACATTGGATGAGAAAGAACTCGAAAACCCAATCACAAAAAAATATTGCTGAGCATTATGATCTCTCCAATGATTTTTTTGAACTTATGCTTGATGAGACCATGATGTACTCTTCTGCTATATTTAAAAATGAAGACGATTCACTTTACCAAGCCCAAACACACAAAATAAAACTTCTTGCCGACAAACTAAGACTCAAACCCAAAGCAAAAGTTTTAGAAATTGGTTCAGGTTGGGGAGCGATGGCAATTCATCTTGCCAAAGAAAAAGGCTGTGACGTTACCACTGTCACCTTAAGTAAAGAGCAAAAAGCACTTTGTGAAGAGCGTTTTAAACGTGAAGAAGTGGAAGAGCAAATAGATATCTTACTCAAAGACTACCGAGACTTGGAAGGTACTTTTGATGCCATTATTTCTGTAGAGATGTTTGAAGCTGTTGGTAGAGAGTATTTTGATGTATTTTTCAAAAAATGCCAAGCCCTACTAAAGCCTTCTGGTCTGTTAGTAATGCAAGTTATCACCATGACCGACCAACGTTATAAGGCCTATTCTAAAGACACAGATTTTATCCAAAAATACATCTTCCCTGGAGGACATTTACCCAGTCTTCATAAAGTTTTAGAAAGCACTTCTAAAAACACTCGCCTCAACCTTTTAGAGATGCAAGACTTTAGTGAAGATTATGCTAAAACCCTCAATCTTTGGCATGACGCTTTTGAAAGTCAGCTAGAACAAGTGAGAAAACTTGGCTTTGATGACTATTTCATACGCATGTGGAAAATGTACCTTTGCTATTGTGAAGCAGCTTTCATTACCCGAAACATTGGTTTGGCTCAATTGGTATTTAGTGCAGATCAAAATACAGCGTTAAACAAAGGACTTATAAAATGAAACTTACCTCCATCTTAACCTTAGGGCTTTTACCTATTTTTATAGGCTGTAGCAGTATGGACATTAATGATTTTGAGGGAACAAGCCCCAAATTTATTCCTGAACAATATTTTAACGGCCCAATGACAGCCTATGGTTTGGTCAAAGACAGAAATGGTAAGATTATCCGTTCATTCAAAGGAAAACTAGTCGGCAGTTGGGATGAAAATGGTACAGGAACGTTAGACGAACGCTTCGTTTACAGTGATGGTGAAAAACAAACACGTATCTGGAAACTCAAGCCCACAGGCAAAAAAACATCCAATCAAAAAACATTCATAGGAACGGCTGGAGACATTGTCGGTGAAGCTCAAATGATAGCTAAAGGAAACACCGTAATGATTGACTACACCATGCGTGTACCCTACAAGGATTCAACCATTGACATTAACGTACGTGACTGGTTACATCTTCAAGAAGATGGCGTGATTATTAATCATTCTAAAATGAAGAAATTTGGCTTTGAGGTGGGAGAGTTGGTGATTACTATTATTAAAGATTGAGAAGTTTATTAACACTTCTCTTCACAAGGGAATCATCTATTTTTAAAGAACCACACTAAGGTTCTAAACGTTTAATACTCCACACCCCATTGTCTTCTAAATGGTACTCAAATCTATCATGTAGTCGGTCTTTTCCTCCTTGCCAAAACTCAAAAAGGCTAGGTCGTATAAGATAGCCTCCCCATCTTTCAGGAAAAGGAATCTCCCCTTTGGCAAACTTGCTTCGCATTTGGTCAAACTTCTCTTCGAGTATGCTTCGTGACGTGACCACCTCACTTTGATGCGAAACCCAAGCCCCAATTTGACTGCCTCTTGGACGGCTTAAAAAATATTTTAGCGATGCACTTTTACTGATTTCTTCAATCGTACCTTCAATGCGTAATTGACGTTCAAGTCCCAACCAAGCAAAATGTACGGCAACATGAGAGTTTTGTGCTATTTGTTTTGATTTTTTACTGCCATAATTTGAAAAAAAGACCAACCCTTCTTCATCATAGCGTTTCATAAGCACCGTTCGTTGAGAAGGTTTTAAATCTGTTCCCACCGTAGAAAGTGTCATGGCATTGGGTTCTATGAGCTTGGCTTCAACAGCTTGATTGAACCAAAGTTCAAATTGTCCAAAAGGGTTTTCGTCAATGTCTTGTCGGTGAAGCCCTTTGGTGGTGTACTCTTCTCGCATGGTTGATAAATCTGCCATTGTTTTTCCTTTATTGCTTGACTACCAAGGACCTTGAAATCTATCAGGTTTATGGTCACACTTTTTAGTGTGTTTTGTAATTTTTCCTTGAACGCGTTTTCGCCAACGTGTATAGGCTTTTTTACTAATGAGCTTTCGCATTTTATTTTTAACTTGATTCTCAGTGAGTCCATATTGAAGGTAAATAATATCAAAAGGCATTCTGTCTTGCCATGCCATCTCGACTAAACGGTTCTCATCAAGCTCTTCAAACTTTAAATTTCTTGGTTTAACTTTTTTTAGTTTTACAATCTTTCGATAGTTCATGTCTACTCCACAATAAAATCTTGTAAATTTGTTTTTCCATAGCTAATTTCAGGCTTTACGTCTTTAATTTTTTTAGCCACAATCCCCATGAGTTTCTTAACACCATTGGTCTTTTCTGGGTCAGTTAAAGGAAGAAGTCTTACCGTGACAGCATCACCTTTACTAGAGAGCTGTATGAAAAAACTTTGGGACTTTCCTTTGTCTACGGTAACAGATTCAAGTAAGGCTGAGGTCTCTTTCTCATTAATGTATTTGTCGGTTATTTTTAAAATTCCACCGTCAATTTTTTCAACCATTACATCAATGGCATCGTAACATTCTCTTACACTTTTGGCTTTTTCTAATACAATATGAGGCATTCACATCTCCTGTTTTTTCATATTATACATGAATGTAGGAGTGTTTAATAGGGGGTTTATGGCTTTTTATAAATTAAAATATTTTTTTAGTTATAATAACTTGTATTACGAATTCAACAAAAAAGGTATTTAGTATGACGCCATCCTACCTTCATATAAAGCTTATGGAAGCTTGTAAAAATGGCAATGTAGAGCATGTAAAAGCATGTTTAAACGCTGGAGCTGAACCAAACTTTAACCTAAAGTCAGCCGTCAATGCTTTAGATACAGCCATAGGGATAGACCATCATCAAATTATTAAACTGCTTTTAGAACATGGTGCAACGGTTAAAGAAGCTGTACTTCAAAGAGCCATTGAAAAAGATAAAAACTATTTACGCCTTTTAATCCCAGGGTTCAAGGATTGTAAAGATGAAACGCTTCTTACTGCTCTTCTTCAAGCAGCCATGAACATAGATGATTTTGACCTCGCACAACAAGCCATTGATCAAGGGGCTAACCCTAAGTCATTGTTTTTATTTGCTATTCGAGATTTTGGTAGTACAAATATACTACAACTGTTAATTGAAAATGGTTTTGATATCCATGCTGATAAAAACATTTTATTAACCGAATGGATGGGTACCTGTTTATTTAATGAGTGGGGAAGAAATAGATCTCAAAGAGAGGATTTTTTACTTTTCATTGTTGAGTATTATCTGGAAAAGCCCAAATCCATAGAAAAATTCAAGTCTTGGAGACGAACCGATAACAAACGTCTATTTAGGATGGGACTAGAAAGCACTAACTTCAATATGATGAAATTTTCATTATTAATAGGTGTAGATAAAAATGAAGTGCTAAACTCCATACTTTTTCACTATTACTCCTATAAACAAGGAAATACAACCATTACCCATTCTAACATGTTTAAAAACCCTAATAGTGAACAAGTTGTCTATGATATCATGGAGTATATATTAAATTCAAATATAAAGTTCAGTAATCTAGTCATTTCAAACTCCGTATGTTTTAACTATACTAAGCTCCTAGAGACCTTAAGCCATATGGATGATTTAGAGTATGCTTATGAAATGGCGTACAAATATGAAAATGATGACCTACTAGAGTATTTCACCCACAAAGGTGTTTCAAAACAAGCACAAAACTTTGCCCAAATGAGGGTTTCAGCCATCAAAGGCAATATTAAAAGCTTAACTAAAGCCATCAATGCTGGTGCTAAGGTAAAAATGCTTAGTACCGATGTTATTGTCAACATCATTAACAACAATCAAATGACCTCACTTAAATGCCTTTATAACGCAGGTCTATGTTTTGACTCTTCTCTACATAGTCATCTCAATGATGCAATAAACAATCATCAAGCCTATGAAAGTATCTCTTACTTAATTGAACTGGGGCTAGATATCACCCATATAAAAACCATACCACTCGACTATAAGATTAGATATCCCTATTTTACAGATATGTGGGAAAAAAGATTTAGTAATATATTTAACTACACAGTGTATCTAGCAGATAAAGTATACCCAAAAGCAGAGAGCAAAGAAAAAGAAGAAATACTGCAAAAAATTGCTGAGCTCTCTTCCTTACCCTATGTTATTAAAATGTCTAAGGCAAGATTACTTGAAAAAAGTTCACATGATAGAAGTAACAGTAAATAAGCATCCATTAATTCAGCCATTTTTAAAATGTTTATTATAGTATAAATGCAAATTAATTGCATTTAAAATCAAGGAAGATATATGAATATTAGTTTTTCAGACTTAGACTTATACAAAGAGTCCCAAATTGTTCCCTATTTAGAGGGTGAATCGGGAATTGGTAAAACATCCATTATCGAACAATATGCCAAGGCAAGAGAGATGGATTGTATCATTATGGGGGTTGCGTCACTCGATCATATTGAATTTTATGGTAGAACGGTTTCTACCGACATTGTCGCTGGTATGGACAATGAGCAACATACGGTATTTAACAAATCCATCCCTAGTTGGGTCTCAACCATACTTAACAATGAGCAGAACAACAAAGAAAC
>CACVAZ010000022.1 GCA_902727995.1 uncultured Sulfurovum sp. | reverse complement strand
TACGAGAGATGCAGGGTTAAAAAACTTCCTATCAAATAGAAAAAATTATTATTACTCTTCTTTAAATTAAAACTTATGATTATAACCAAAGCAAGATAACTACTTAATGAGAAAAGAGCCATCCAAATCATTTGAGGAATCAGTAGCGACAAAAGTATAGGAAGCACCAAAGAGAGTAAGAATATCAAGGGTATAAAATGTCTTAAACTAAGAGAATTTAACGTTTTCGTATAATATGCCGTTAAAATATTCCAAAACCCATTACTGTAGTTATTCTTGGCTAAATCTCTAAAATTGTCTCGTGCATAATAGGTACAACGTACTTGGGGAATAAGATAAATCTTTCCACCTCCATTGATGATACGTTTATTCAATTCAATGTCTTGATTGCGTATCAATCGCTCATCGAAGAGACCATATTTTTCAAAAGCCTCTTTAGAGTAACAGCCAAAAGCGACCGTATCGACCTCTTGAATTGCTGAGCTTCCTGTTCTAAAACTGGCATTTCCTACCCCAAACTTATGAGTCATTATTGCTTTAATGGAATTAGACTTTCTGTTTTTATTTTTAACCTCTGTCACTAATACCCCACCCACACAATCAGCACTTAAAACTTTTATGTGCTCTAGCAATTTTGAAAAATAATTTTTTTCATATTTGGCATGAGCTGAAAGCACAAAAATGTATTCCTCCGTTGAGGCTTTGATTCCCATATTCATACTGATTGGGGTAAACTTTTTTGGATTACTTAATACCTGTATAAACGGATATTTTTGAATATACTTGTTAATAATCTCAACCGTTTTATCAGAGCTGTTACCATCTACAAAAATAAGTTCCGTTTCGTTAGGATTAATATCAGAGTGAATAATGGACTCTATACAGTTGGCAATATAATATTCCTCGTTTAAACAAGGAATTATGATAGAAATTGTGTCTTTTTTCATCATACATTCTCAACTTTATAAATACCTAAAAACTTTGTCCTGTAGCCTCTACCCCACTCTTGAAAATCAACTTTTTGAATGGCCTTTTGACTGGAAATATTATCATCATGTACTAAAATGTGAAAATCTCTATGCCCTTTTTTAAAATGCTCTAATATATAAGCTATAACCGAAGGGAAAAGTCCTTTTCCTCTAAACTCTATAGCTGTCCATGATGGACCTATTTCTAAATCATCCGACTTCATAAATGGAAATTTAAAAAACTTTGGTAAAAGATGCGTATAATGGATTATTTTATCATTATCATAGAGATAAATAATTTTATATTTTCCCAGTGTCAGCACAAACCAAAAAAAATAAATAAATCTATTGACTGAATGTTTTTTCAATAAGCCCAATTTAGGAGAAAAAACTTCCAAATGATATTTAGACAGAAGTGTTGCACATTGATACTCTAGGTATTTATCTCCTTGTTTAAAAAAAATATATCTACGACTACTCAAAACTTCTCCTAATCCCCTCTTGTTTTAACACTATAAAAATCTTTTTAAATATATGATGATTACTTTTTTCTATTAAACTTTTAAATGGATATAAAATATTAATAATCAAGGCTATATCCCATCTATATATAATATTTAATCGACAATACGATTTTCTAAACCTAAACTTATCTATTAAAAAATCATGTATATTTGTATCATGGGCAATGCTTCGTGCACCATCATGCACATATAAAAAAGCTTTACTTTCTAGATAATATTGATTCATTTCATAAAAAAGAACATAACTAGAATAAAGTTTTAAATAATTAGGATGAAATTTTATCGTTGTGTAGTTGCAAACCCCATTAACAATTTTATTGCTACTGTAAGCTATCATAAGATTACTCTTTTTTTCATAAACAGCAAAATAATCATACCCTTCACTCTCAATAATATTTTTAGTAAACACCTTCTTTGAAGAGACTTTCAAAGGTGTATCATATCTCTCAAATGCTTTAGAATAAACTTCATAAGCACTTTTAGATATCTCCTCTTTGGTTACTTTTTCCACCCAACAGTTTTTAAATCCTCTACGTATTTTACTTCGAGTATTGGCACTAAAAACATCCATTTCTGAAAAAGTATCATTAATAACATACCAAAACTCACCAACTTTTTCACTATCCCACTCAGTGGTATATCTTAAAAAATAAGCCCCACTCTTTTTTAAAAGTTGTTTGGCTTCTTTTTTTGATATATTAAGCTCAATGTGAGGTTCCACTTTAGGCAATAATGCCCCATGATAAGAATACCAAGTAATATTATTTAGTTCCATCATGCTACCTCTTCATAAAGCTTAAAGAGTTTCTGCTCCTCTACTCCCCAATTATACTGCTCTATCACAGCTTTTTTACCCCGTTTTCCCATCGCTTCTGATTCACTGTCATGCCTTGCCAAATACTCTATTGCTTCACCAATCGCTTTGCTATCAAATGGATTAACACAAATTCCACAGTGTTCTTTATTCACAATATCTTTTAAGATAGGAAAGTCTGAAGCAATCACAGGAATACCAGCCAACATATACTCAAACATCTTTACAGGCAAAGCATCGATATAGTTAATGGTTGGGTGTAGCGTGACCAACCCCATCTTACTCTCTTCAAGCAAAGCTTTCACCTCATCTCTTTGGAGTTTACCCACAAACTCTACCCTATTCCAGTGAGGATTTTCTTCAAGCTCTTTAAAAAAATTCTCTTCATAGGTCATTCCAGCCAATTTAAAAGAGGTCTGACCATTCACATATCCCATCGCTTCAACATTTTCTAAATTACCTCGAATCTTAGCAATCACCCCAACATAACAGACCTGATTTTTTCGCTCTTGCCAAGCAATGTCACTAGAGAGTTCTTCAATAATAGGATAGTTATTCACATCCATACTTTTGTTAATTTTTAAAAATTTATCTCGAATGTAAGGTGTGGCAGTAACCACATAATCAAACTTTTTACAGGCATAATTTTCATAAAATTCAATAACCTTGGATAAAACTTTTTTAACCCCCCTATTTAAATAAGGCTTCGCCAAAAGCTGTTTGGGTAAATCTTCATGAGCATCAAAAATTACTTTTTTACCAAGTTTTTTGAGCTTTAACCCCACAGGCATTAATTCAGGGTCATGAAGATGATAAATATCGCTATCTAACGCTATCGCTTGTTCTAAAACTTTTTTAGTGGTTTTAAAAATACGATTTAACCGACCCTCTATTTTACCAACATCAAAAATATGAACATCATATTTTAGTTCATCACCCAATCCATCAGCCACCACCAAAGAGACTTCATAGTTTTCAACCTTTGCTAAAGAGGCACACTCTTTGATGAAAATTCGGGTGTCATATCTTGGGTGGGCTGAGGTTAGGTGGGTTATTTTAGTTTTCATCACTTCTCTCATAGAGTGCCTTATATTTTTTTTGATTAAATTCCTTAGAAAAATACTCTTTTATCTCTTCTCTTTTTTCTTCAAATTGCTTCGTTTCGACTTTACTATAATCTAAAAAAGGTATATTTTCTAAATCATCCACTATAAATCCTATCTCCGATATTATCAACTCTCTATTGGCAGGTAAATTCGAGACAAAAGGGATACATCCACAAAGAATTCCCTCGACCAAACTTAATGAAATTGAGTCACTTTGAGGAATAGAGACATAAATTTTTGATTTACAATAATAGTTATAATTAGTTTTAGCATCTACCCAGCCAATAAATTCTACAGAATCGTTTAAATTCAACTCATGAACCAATGCCTTTAATCTATCGGTATCTTCTCCACTTCCTGCAAGAACCAATTTCCAATCAGGATTTAATACAACAAACTTAGCAAAAGAGATAATAATCTTATCAATGTTGTACAAAGCCTTATGTAAGCGATTGGAGTAGATAATATTCTCTTTAGAAACTTGACATGTTGGTATTTCTACACCAAAATTAATATTATACACCTCTAAGTTTTTACGAACCAATTTATTGGTTTCATTTAACACGGTATCCGAATCAGCCGTTACCATGTCAACATGATTCAAAATATATTTCACCATCTGATTTAAAAACATACTCTTTTTAGGATTAATCAATACATCACTTCCCCACGCTGTTAAGACTTTCTGAGAAGCAAAGTTTCTTAATGCAAACAGGGTTAAAAAGGCATAGCTATTGGCTTGGTGAATATGTACGGTTGTGGGATTAAACTCTTTAGCAATCCTAGAAATTTTATTGACAGCAGATAAACTAGAGACACCTAAACGAAAATTTATCTCTATGGATTTAACCCTATGATTCTCATTCTTACTATTGGTTAACAATAGAACTTCATCAAAATACTCTTCTACCAAATCAATAAAGTTATAAACATGGATTGAGTTACTACCGACTACCAAAAGTTTTTTACCCATTTACATAAACCTTTTTTATTTTCTGTACAGGATTACCACCATAAAGCCAACCTGACTCTAGTTCTCCTTTTATCGTAGAGTTACTAGCCACGACCACATTGTCTTGAATAATTGTATTAGGTAAAACCACACAATTTGTCCCAATAAAAACATTATTACCCACCACAATATCCCCTTGAACATAAGTGTCTTTAAATAAAGAATTATCTATAGGAATCGCATTACTCACACAAAAAAATGAACAATTTTTAGCAATAACCACTCTATTACCCAATGTAATATTATACTTATCCATCAAAAAATAACCATAAGGAGCGACATGAGACTCACTGCCCATTTTAAACAAACTCTCATTTTTTTTATAGATGGTTATAGACTTATACAAAATACTTTTTTTACCTATAATAATATTACTTTTACTTTCAATTTCAGAGCGATAATCTATTGTTGAACTTTTGTCTAATTTAATGGTTTTATAGAAAAGATTTAAGTAATATCTATAGAATTTATTGAATATTTTTTTTAATAGCATCATTATTTACTCTTATTTATTATTTTTTTTAAGTAAAAAAATATAATACCAAAACATAGCCAACGAAAGAATACCTGAAATAGAAGTAACCAAAACCATGGCATAAGCTGTACCTTCAATACCGTATTTCTTTGTACCAAGAATTAAAAAAAACAAAGCTAAAACAATGGTTATAATAGCATTGTAAACATTAAATTTTGCATACCCTACAGCATTTAATATATTACCAAAAGGCATTCGAAAAAGAACAAAACCAACAATGGAAAAAATCAATATGTTTTGAATATTCTCTTCGTTCACATAATCGATACCAAATAGTAATGACAAGAGAGAATTTGATAAAAAATAAAAAATAGGCAATATAATAAATAATGCTAGGCTCGTATATTGCATATATGAAAAGGCATAAGAGATTAAGAATGTACTATTTTTAGCATTTTCAGATATGAGTGTAAAATCTCTTACTAAAAATGAATTTGGAATAAATAAAAAAAGATAAATAACCAAAGTTGAGACTTTATATTGAGCTATAAGTACTGGTTCTATTTTCAAGTAGCCCAATACTAAAATATCTGCTTGTAGAAAAAATTGATTTAAAAAAGCACCTATTCCAATAATTAAACCATACTTCCAATACTCTTTATTGAATTTTATCTGAATCTTTGTTTTTTCTTTCAATTGAAAAAAGTTACTTATTATAATATAAAACAGAGGTAGAAGGGTTATGGTTATCACAAAAATAATTTCATTGAAAAATACTAAACTAAGTGTACCAAATATTAAAATTGAAAATGAATACTTTATGCTGTGTAGAGCATAAGACCTATTATCTTTGATAATTCGATAAAAATTTTGGATAGTTAAAAATAGATAATAAAAAAGAATAAAAAATATATAAATAGAAAATATATCTTCTACTTCACTTGATATATCAAATAAAAAGTAAACTATAAAAATCAATATAATAGTAAAAATACTTCCAAAAAATAGTGAAGAGTATAAGAGTATATATTTTTCTTTTAACTCATTAGTATCCATACCAAATCGTAAAAGTGCATGATTTCCACCAAAGCCTGAAAAGGGAGTTAATGTAGCAATAATTGACTTAACATAAGAAAAGTTTCCATATACGGCAACATTCATATATCGTGCTGCAATAATCATTATTACGAAGTTAATAACTTTTTCAACCAATTGTGCCAATAAAATAAAATGTCCATCTCTCAAAAAAATCTTATTTTTTAAATTTTGTAAAAAAATCATTATTTATTGTAATGCACTTTTACACACTCTCTCAATTGCTCTATATCTTCTTTATTAAGGAGTTTATTATCAAAAATTTTATCAAAGCTTTTAGGTGCAGAAACAATAATATTTCGTTCTAAACATTTCGCCCTATATGCTTCAACGGTAGAAATTTTTTTAGCTGGATTACCTGCCACCACGGTATGGGATTCAACATCTTTGGTTACCACACTTCCAGCACCAATAATTACACCATCACCAATTTTTACACCTGCCAAAACAACAGCATTAGCTCCTAAAAATACATTATTACCAATAAGCGTTTTCTCAATACGATACTCTCTATATTGAATTAATAAACTTGCATCATGTGCTAAAATTATCGAACCTGGAGCAGATACAAAATTATCCCCAATTTCAACAAACTCAGGAACTAAAGAGTCAATAAGTGAATTATTATATTTAACATTTCCAATTTTATATTCAATAATTTTTTCTTCTCTAAAGCCAAAAAAAACTAATAATTTTTTAATGAGTACTTTCATTTACGAACCCTCAAAAACACAGGAAACCGAGGCTTCCCATACTTTGTAAACGATTGATATTTAAACGTCACCAAAGTACCAATGGCAGGAGGGTTTTTTCGTTGTTCATCACTCAACCCTGTGCCTATTTTAAAGGTAGTATTATTATCCAATTTACACTCTAATGCACCAACCAAGCCTTTAAACTTTCCTTGACCTTGGGTATAGCCTATTATCTCACACTCTGCATCATGAAAGGTTTTGACTTTCAGTGCTTTGTTGGTTCGTTTATCGATATAGGGTGCATTGGGGTCACGTACCACAACACCTTCTCCATCTTGACGCTCAATCTCTTTTAAAAATGTTTGAAGATGTGCTTGATTTTTTACCTCTATTTGTGGCACAATTTTTATAATTTTACCCTCATACGGTTTCACTTTAGACAAACGCTCAAACAGTCCACCTTTGGCATGGGGAACTTCAAAAATATGGTGTGATATTTCACTCCACGCTTTACTGGGTATTTTATCGCGTACAATAGAAGCAATGTTTTCAAAATCCCCTCGTTTCGTCCACAACTCCCCATCTATCTCAAAAGGAGGATAGGCTTTGGTAAACCATTTGGGTACATGGATAATTTTACCACCACGACTAATGAGATTTTTCCCATCCCAATAAGCTCTTATCCCATCTAATTTTTCACTCATAACCCAAGCTGTAATATTTTGGTCTTTATAGGTTTTTAGCAATAACAAGTCAGGTTTATCGGCTAAAAGAAACAGGGGCAAGAGAAAAAGTAACAATCTAATCATAAATTTCCAACAATGTAGTTTATCTCATCATCTGTCACATAAGGATTCATCGGCAAAGAGATAATCTCATTTGAAATCAATTCTGAAACAGGAAAATCTCCTTTTGTATAGCCTAAATAGGTAAATGCTTCTTGTAAATGTAAAGGCATCGGATAATGCACAGCCGTAGGAATACCTTGCTCTTTTAAATAAGCTTGAACATCATCACGATTTTGAACCCTTACCGAATATTGAGCCCAAACAGAAGTGGCATTTTCAGCTATAAAAGGAGGAATTAAATCTTTATCTTTAAGAACCTTAGTATATTTACCAGCTACCTCTTGACGAAGTGCTAAGTCTTTTTCATAATGTTTTAGTTTCACATCCACAATAGCACACTGCATTGTGTCCATACGCCCACCCATACCAATGTATTGATGGTGGTAACGTTTTGATTGTCCATGAACTCTAAGTGATTTCATTTTTTCTGCTAAATCATCATCATTTGTAAAAACAGCTCCACCATCACCAAAACAACCAAGAGGTTTAGCAGGAAAAAAAGATGTGGTTGAAATATCCCCTAAGTTAGAGTCTCTTTTACCATTAAATATACTTCCAAAACTCTGAGCTCCATCAACTATTACTTTCAAATTATATTTATCAGCAATAGCTTGAATAGCTTCCATATCAGCAGGTTGTCCATAAAGACTTACTGGCATAATGGCTTTGGTTTTTTCTGTAATTTTTGCTTCTATTTTACTTGCATCTATGTTATAGGTTTTTTCATCGATATCCACAAATATTGGTTTAGCTCCTAAAAAAGCGATGGTTTCAGCAGTGGCTATAAACGTAAATGGTGTGGTTATAATCTCATCATCAGGTTTGATATCCAATGCCATCATCGCTAAAAGTAAAGCATCCGTTCCACTTGAACAAGTAATGGCATGTTTTACCCCTGTAAAGTGTTGCAGATTTTCTTCTAGGGTGCGTACTTCATCTCCCATAATGTAGTTTGACTTATCTAAAACAGCATGAATGGCTTCATCAATTTCTGTTTTATAGAGTTGGTACTGATATTGTAAGTTTGCGAAATCTATCTTCATGTTATTTTCTTTCTACTTTTAAATTGTTATCTATAAGTTCATATCTAGCAAATTCATCATCTGCTCTATTATCTACAAACTTCAAAGTATTCCCTGAAATTCCAACCCAAGCAATTTGTTTCGCTGGAACACCCACCATAAGTGCATAAGGCTTTACATCTTTATTGATTACAGCACCCGAACCAATAAGAGCATACTCACCAATCCTCACCCCACAGATAATAGTGGCATTAGCACCAATAGAACACCCTTTTTTAAGAAGTGTTTTTTTAAACTCTTCTTTTCGTTGAATAAAAGCCCGTGGGTTAATCACATTGGTAAAAACCATAGAAGGACCTAAAAAAACATCATCCTCTATTTCAACACCTTCATAAACAGAAACATTGTTTTGAACTTTAACACCAGAACCTATAGTTACCTTGGGTCCCACCACACAATTTTGACCAAATGAACAATTATTCCCTATTGTTGTCTCTTTTAAAATAT
>CACVAZ010000021.1 GCA_902727995.1 uncultured Sulfurovum sp. | reverse complement strand
ATAGAAGAAGACATGGTTAAAAAAGCAAATGCTTTATATCAAAGTAAAAACCTCTCCTTTATTTGTGAAGACATGACTAGCATGAATCTTGAAAAGAGTGATTTAATCGTTTCTTACTATACCGTTCAATTTATACATCCTAAGTTAAGGCAAGGGCTAATCAATAAGATTTATGAAACATTAAATTGGGGTGGAGCTTTTATTTTTTATGAAAAAGTTCGTGCTAATGATGCACGTTTTCAAGATATTATGACCAATCTTTATACCGAATATAAACTTGATCAAGGATATTCAGCTGAGGAAATTATAGCGAAGACCAAAAGTCTAAAAGGGGTGCTTGAACCTTTTTCAACGGAAGGTAATATTGACATGTTAAGAAGAGCTGGTTTTGTTGATATTATCTCGGTTCAGAAGTACATGAATTTTGAGGGATTTTTAGTTATTAAATAATAGTTTTAGAAAAAGTGCTTAAAAAATAAGCATAATAACCTTACTTTTTTCCAAGAGAATTGATTATAATCCTTTCATAACAAAATTCAAAGGAGTAAATGTATGAAATTTACAAAGTTATCTTTAATTACAGTTTTAGCTGTAAGTACAATGACAACAATAGCTGTAGCAGGAGATACTACAGTTGGAGGAAAGGCTCAAGTATATTATTATACGACAGATGGTGCAGGTACAAGTGATTTAGGTTCAAATGGAACTTCTGCTACAGGAACAGCTGTGACCCTTGATGTTGCTCATAAATTAAGCAATGCTATTACAGCAAATTTTACAGCCGTGGGTTATACACATTTAGGTGATGATATGGGTGCTAATAAATTTGAGGCTTCAAAAGCCGATGGTTTTTTTAATGTTGCTAACTTAACAGGTTCATTTGGAGATACAACAGTGGTTGCAGGTCGTCAACTTTTGGCAACCCCAATGCTTGCTGGTTTTGATTGGTTACTAGCTCCAGGTTCTTTTGAAGCAGCTACTTTGGTAAATAAGTCAATGGATAAATTTACTTTTATTGCTTCTTATATTAATAAATATAGAGGGAATAACACAGGAGATAATTTTGTAAGATTAGCTGATGATAACTATGCCTTTAGTGCTGGATATAGTGATGTAGTAGATGCAAATCTTTGGTTTTATAATATAGATGCTTTAAACTATACGCAAGTTTATGGAGATGTTTCAAAAGAATTTAATGGGGTAAGCATTTCAGGACAAGGGGTAAAAACTAATTATGATACAGGTCTTGATTCTACAGGTTATGGATTAAAAGTTGGAATGGCTCTTTCCTCTGTTGATATGAGTGTTGCTTACAATCATATGGAAGATAGAGCAGCTGGATTACTTGGAGTTGATTCAGTGTACACAACTTCTTGGAACTCATTTGCTTCACAAGATGTTGGGGATTCATGGAAGGTTGATGCATCTACAGAAATTGCTGGTGTAAGTGCTACAGCGAGTTATGCTGATTATGAAACAATTGGGAGTGAATTCGATGTGATTTTAGGTTATGGATTAACTGAGAATACATCTCTTGACGCTATTTATAGTAGTACAAAATATGCAGAATCAGATACTGCTGATAATGCTCTTGAATTAATTGGAACTTATACGTTTTAATTAAATAAAATTTTTTTTTCTTTTATTCCCATTATTCCCATCATTGTTGATGGGAAGCTTTAGGTAGTTTTTAGACAATAGCAGGAACTTCTAAAACAATACGGTTTTTTTGTAGTTGTATATTAATACAATTTTTGTCTGCTAATATTTCTAATTCTTTATCTATTTCTTTTTTTCTAGTATGACTTTTGAGTTCTAAGATAATAATAGCATACTTCTTTTCTTTAAATACTACGCGTTCTCCTAGTTTGATTTTTACATTTATTTTTAAATTTTTACTTTCGTCAAATTGTGTAAATATTTTACGTAAAAAGAGTGAAAAGTTGTTTTGATGAATTTGAAATTCTGGAATATCATAATCAGTTAAAAGATGTATTTTACCTTCATAGTGGATATTAAAGAGTTCGATATTGGCTTGAAGAAGTATATTGATGTCGGTTAAAGTAAATCCATCTAAAACCATCTGTCTATCTATTTTCTCAATGGTTTTATTATAAAGTTGAATGCCAATAAGCTCCTCATCTTCATACAATACATTGATACCATAAAATTGAAAAGAGTTAAAGTTAAGGCTGAGTATGGATTTTTTAACGCCAAAAGTTTGTGAAGCATAGGCTACTGCTAGATCAAAAATTTCTTTTGGAGCACAAGAACCCATGAGTACTTCTGCTGAAGTATTTAGGTATTTAATCTTTCCAGAGCTTGTAAAAAGTATAAATGGATTGGAGTCATTTTCAATGAAAAATTTAAAGTTAATGGATGTCATACTCTTGAATCTTCTTTCGTAATGTATTTCTGTTGAGTCCTAGAACTCCTGCTAATTTAAGTTGTGATTTGTATTTGTTTAGACCAGCTTGAATAAGAGGCTCTTCATAGAGGCTTAGATGTTCTCTATAGGCATTATTTCCTTCTAGTTCTCTAAAAAGATAGTCATAAAGAAGTTCTTGAATGTCTTTTTTTGTTAAAGTTCTTAAGAGTAATTGTTTATAAATAGACGCCTTTAAAGATTTAATATTTTGAGTGAAATCGAGTTTTTTTAGATCTAAGCTAATTTCAAAATCGAGTATTAACTCTTTTTGAATTTTTTTTTGAAAATGCAAGATAAGAGTGCTTAAATCTTCTCTTTCTTCAAGCTTTGGCATCTCATAAATAAAAGCAAAAACTTGACTACATTTTGCTCTTTCTTTGATGGTATTAGCAATCGCGATGATACGTTTATTTTCAAAGTTTAGGGTTTCAATATTTTTAACTTTCTCAAAATTATAGATGATGAGTTCATTATTAGTTTCAAGAGCAGTTATGAGTTCTTGTTCTTGATTTGCATCGACATAAATACTGTTTGGAAATAACGTTTGAATAAAAGTTTTTTTCCCTGTATGCTCTTCTCCGATAAGTAAAGAAGAGACAAAAAGGGACTTTGTAAGGCTTAAGCCTTTAGTAATTTTATCGATTTGAGCTGAATTGCTTAAAAATTGAACATTTTTCATGCTTTTATTATAGTCAAAAGAGACTTGTTTTTTTATGAAAATTTTGTTGAAACAACTTTACTCTATTACAAGTGCTTATATAAGTAAAAATTACACTTTTATAAATATTATTAAACATAAAAATTTTTTTTTTAGTGCAATATATAAATATTTAATATAAATATTAGTATAAGATATAAATTTATATTTTATTTTAAATTTATAGATTAAGTTTAATTTTATTATTATAAAATTTATTATTGATATTAATAAAGGAATTTTATATGAAATTAATAAGTAGACTACTTCTTATACTTGTAGCATTCACAATGTTCTCTCTAGCAGCGAATGTGAATATTACGACTTACTATGGGAAAACTGGGGGTATCGTTGGGGTACTTAACACTACAACACAAGTAGTTAATGGACGAATAATTTGTCCTTCTAATCCAACTATTGGTTGTGACTTTGGGGATGACCCAGGATTTTCAAATAGTGGAACAGTTAATAATCCTGCTGATGATACTTACGATGGAGATTTAGTTGTAAGAACTAATGATAGTTTTCAAGCTGTAGCTGGTTGGACGTGGAATGGTGAAGCTGGTGGAAGTAAAGAAAAAGTAACCATTAAAGGTACACTTCCAAGTACAGGTATTCTCCCTGATGGTTTAACAGGAGAGACCAAGTCTTATAAGTGGGATACATTGCCAGGTTCTTGTGATGCTGATGAGTCAAGTATATCAGAAGATAAACAGACTATGACTTGTGTAAGATATGCGTTTGATAAAAATGATGTAGGAACTTATTCTGAAGATTTACCTTTTAATGTTATTGTTAAAGGAGAAACACTTTCTAAAACAAAACCAGGTGATGTGACTTTTGAAGTTTCAGCAGAATATGCAACAACCATAACAGATGATACGGATGGCTACTCTTTAGAAGTTACAGCAGCACCCCGATGGAACTTGCAGAAGTCTTATTATACTTATATAGCCAATCAAGAAATTGATGGGGTTAGAGGTTGGGTTTTAGATTATAAGTTTTACATTGAAGTTGATGAGGTGTCTGGAGAGGTAGATACTGCTTCTGCTTTGGTTGGTAATGAATCAATGGGTAAAGATGCTACGTTTACTTTTAAAGATGATATGTCAGAAGTCTCTCCTAATGCTAAATTGATAGGATGTTCTTTTGAAGGACGTTATACTCATAAAGATGGTTATGTGGGATCAGCTGACCCTTTAACTTATAGTGGTACAGGAAGTATCTGGAATGATGATTATTCTGAAAGAAAAATAGCCCAAACAGCTGATGAACGAGAGATTATTTGTACTCAGACGGGTGACATTGTTGATGTTACAGTAAAACATATTGATGCAACGTTGACCAATTATCCAAAATTAGATTATCGAGGATATGCCTTACCTGTTAATCGTGGTATTGCAGCCATTGGTTCAATTTATGTATTTGTACCTATTGATGATGTGAAGCCTAAAAATTTAGGTGGTAATAATGAAGGAGAAAATCCTGGAACGAACTCTGAAGAAGATGGATGGTTGATTGCTAAAAATAAGTTAACACATTTTGATCCTGTAACCCCAACAGGTAATGCTAACTTTGGTGATGAACGTGAAAGTGAACTTGATAACAGTCAAGCCATTACACTTTATTATAGTAGAGGAAGTTGGGATAAATATTATCGTGGTACTCAAAATTCACAGACTTATGCTGGAGCAGCACACATCTCTTATTATATTGGGAGTGGCTATCGTTCTGGCGATGGAATTGTTAATGCGAGTACAGAGTTTTCTACGTGGATGGTTTCAAGTAATACAGGTGGAACAGCAAAAACAGAAGATATTCATTGTGATGTTTTTGATGGATATCGTCTTGAAGTACAGCCTGTAGAAGATAATACAAATTATGAAATTATTAAAACGCAATATACAGGTAAACCAGAGTGGCCATTCCGTTTTAATATTGGTGGTGATTCAGCTACTTATACCAATGCTACAGCTGATGATTTTCCTTATGATGTAGCGTATGCAAATACTTATGTGGATGATAGTTTTTTACCTTCACGTGGTGGCGACACTTCTGCTGATGTTGGAGATACCATTGTGACTGAGTGTACTGATCCTAGTATTACATGGTACAGCAGTCTTGATGATGCTAGATCAGGTAAAGATGGTGGACTTACAACGGTTACAAAGATTCGATATACACTTAAAGAAGGGATAGAAATTCCTCCAGGTGCTTATGTTTATTTGGTAACAAATCATAAAGTTCGGGGAACAGATCTTAAAACAGGTGTTGCATTAGAGAATGGTGATTTAATTGTAGATTATGCTACCCATACTTTTGATGGCATCAATTGGCATAAACCAACGTATAAACCAGGTGTTTATCCAGGTGCACATAGTGGTACAGCTGGGGATAGGGTAATTTTTTCTGGTCCTAAAGTTCGAATCATTAAAAATGTTGATAAAGTAGCTTTGAGTGCAGGAGATACAGCAACTTTTAATTTAAAACTCTCTTTTACAAATGATACGGGTCTTGAAGAGTATGGAGAGGTAAAAGTGACAGATTTATTACCCAAAGGACTTAACTATGTAGGAGGATCGGTATCGACACCTTATGCTGAACCAACCTTAGGTACTTGTGCTGATGTTACTGATATTAATACAACAGAAAGTCCATGTGTTAATGGTGAAAATCAAGTACTTATTTGGGATTTAGGAGAACGTCAAGCTGGTGAAGTTTTCCCTGATATTAATTATTCAACCGTTGTTGGGGTAGAAGTAAATGCTGGAACAGTTCGAAATATTGTTAAAATTGAATCACTAAGAGATGCTTCGCCTATTTCACAAAGAAGATCTGAAATTGGAATGTCAGTGACCATTCCAGCTTCGATTAACATTGTAAAAACTATGGTAGAAAATCCTGCTTATCCATCATTATGTGAACGAACAACAACTACTCAAACCATTGATTTTGTTATGGATATGAGAAACGGTAAAGCTGGTGATATTACAGATTTAGATGTTATTGATATTTTACCATTTGAAGGGGATGCTGATGATGCTGCTATTAAGTTTAATGACTTAGAGCTTAAACGTAAAGTTGCGACTGATTTTCATGGTACGATGGCTTATGACTCTATGGAATTAATAGGGCATCCACTTTCTGCAACACTTTGTGATGTAACAGCCAATGGTGGCGTTAAATATTACTATACTGATGTAGATCCCAAAACTATTAATATTGCACCTACTGTAGGTGATGCCAATGTTATTGGTGGGGCAAGTACCATTTGGTGTGAAGGTGAGGGTTGTATTGCCAAAGAAGAGGTAACAGCTGTTCGTGCTTTTGGACCTCGAATGGAAGCTCAAGCCATTTGTCAATTAAAAGTTTCATTGGCTGTCAAAGACAACTTAGCAGGAGATAACTACTCAAACTCAGCAGGAGCATCGGCGACAGGAATTACCTTACCTGTACTTTCTAACTCATTGGCTGTACCAATTGTTGGTTCAACCTTAGGAGATTATGTTTGGTATGATAAAAATGCAGATGGTATTCAAGATGACAGTGAAAGTGGTATGAGTGGAATAGAAGTCAAGCTTTTAGATGGAAGTGGTCAAGCTATTAAAAATCCTGCAAATCCAACAGAAGATTATGTGGTTACCACAGATACTAATGGTAATTATAAGTTTGTTAAGTTAAATTCTGGAAACTACATTGTTGAGTTCCTTAAGCCGATAGGTTATTTGATTTCAGCTAAAGAAAATTCTAGCAATACAGCTAAAGATTCAAATATAAACAATGGAACCTCTAGAACAGATCTTATTACTTTAGGTGTAGACAGTGAAGATTTAGATGTTGACGCTGGTTTTTATACTCCTGTTATCTCAGGATTTATTTTTGATGATGGAAATAACGATGGAACGGTTAACGGAACCAAAATTAATAAAGCAGATGAAGCAGTACTTTACGTAACACTTTTAGATGAGAATGATGTTGTGTTGGCTTCAAAAGCAGTTTTGGCTGATGGTTCATACTCTTTTGATGGAGATGATAATGTAACAGCTAATTCTAAGTACACGGTCATATTATCAGCAACGCTTAATGATACAACAGCAGATTTACCTGTAAACTGGAACAATGCCGATGGTGAGCATATTGGTATAGGAGCAGGACTTGATGGACCTAGTAATGGAAAAATTTTTGTAGAGGTTACTGAAGATGATGTGCTAGAAGTAAACTTTGGGATTAACAAAAAACCAGAAGCTAAGAGTGTAACTGAACCTACCCAATTTAATCCAGGAGGAAATACGCAAGTCGATGTTCCTGATGTCAACATAAGTGATAAAGAAGATGGAACACCTACAACGGTAACCATTGTTTCTGTACCTAATAATGCAGAACTTTTTTACAAGGGAATATTAGTCTCAAATGGAAAGGTAATTTCTGATTTTGATAATAGCCTTTTAACTGTGAATCCTGATACTGGAACGTTAACCGTAAAAGTTGAATACACCACAACGGATAGAGTGGGTATTGTTTCAGATAAAGCAACAATTACAATGCCATTTAAAGATTTAAAAGTTTCTGGAAAGGTTTTTATAGATGGAAATGGTAATGGAAACATCGATGGAACACCCACTTCATCAGCTGATGGAACACCACTTTATGCCACTTTAGTTAAGGGAAGTACGGTTGTAAATTCGATGCTATTAACAAATGATTCTTACGAATTTGACATTGAAGATGGTCTAAGAGCAAATACAAACTATACGGTTGTTTTAAGTACTAGTAACGGAAGTCTTATTGCTAATCTTCCAACAGAATGGGACAACAATGATGGTGAAAATATTAATTCACTTTCTGCAACGGGTAATGATGGTTCTAAAGATGGTGTTTTGGCAGTAAATGTTGTTGAATTAGATATCCCTGACATTGATTTTGGAATTAATAAAAAGCCAGTTGCTGAAGATGTAACTCAACCCCAACAGGCAAATCCAGGAAATAGTACCAATGTACAGGTTCCTGATTTAAATATTAGTGACAGTCAAACCACAAGTGGACTTACGGTAACGATTACGAGCATTCCAAATAATGCAACATTAGTATATGATGGTACGAATGTGACCGTAGGACAAGTGATTCCAAATTTTGATAACAGTTTGTTAACAGTAGACCCACAAAGTGGTGACCAAAATGTTAGTTTTGATTACACAACAACCGATGCAGCAGGAACTGAATCAAACTCTGCTACTGTGAATTTGTCATTTTCTAACATTATTATTTCAGGTACCCTCTTTAATGATGGAAATGGAAATGGAAATATTGATGGAAATGCTACTAATAATACAGGAGAGAATGGATTATTTGTAACATTAATAGATAATAATGGACAAGAGATTGATTCTAAACCTTTAGAAAGTGATGGAACTTATAAATTTGAAAGTAGCGATGGTGTTGTTCCTGATACTAATTATACAGTTGTATTAACAAATATATTGCATAAGCTAATACCAGCACTTCCTATAGATTGGAATAATGCCGATGGAGAAAACATTGGTCTTAGTGGTTTAGATGGAATAGCTGATGGTATGGTTTCAGTGAATTTATTACAAGAAAGTATTGTAGAAGTTAATTTCGGAATTAACAAGAAACCAACAGCAAAAAGTAAAACCCAAGCCCCACAATACAACCCAGGAAGCAGTACGCAAGTAAGGGTTCCTAATTTAAATATTTCTGATAGAGAAGATAGAGAACCAACAACGGTAACGATTACAAAACTACCAAGCAATGGAATACTTTATTATGAGGGTAATCTTGTAATAGTAGATGAGAATATTTCTGATTTTAATGCAAGTAAATTGACGTTAGACCCTAATGATGGAGACCTTAGTGTTAACTTTAACTACACAAGCACGGATAGAGCAGGAGTGGCATCAGAAGAAGCAACGGTAACAATGCCATTTGTAGGATTAGAAATTAAAGGAAATGTCTTTAATGATGGAGACAATGATGAAACGGTTAATGGAACAGGGATTTCTGCAC
>CACVAZ010000020.1 GCA_902727995.1 uncultured Sulfurovum sp. | reverse complement strand
TGTCCCTTTAAATCTAGGTAAGAGATGAAAAGGATAAAAAATATTACAATCGATCATACTTATCAGCTTCTACATCAGGTACTCTATTCAATATATTTAACATATCATCGACTGAACCTTTTTTAGCTCTTTCCTCAAGGTAATCCAATGTTTTAAGAGAGGAAATTTTCTCAGCCAAAGCATTGATAATAAATTGGTTAATAGAAACATTACCTTTTAACTCTTCTATTTCATCTTTGTAGTAATCTGGTATTCTTAGTGCAAAATTCATTGTAATTCTCCTATGTTTATTAAGAATTCTTTGGGTGTTAAGACTTTTATCTCAAAGTTTTCTTCTACACCTTTAAAATCTTTTAGGTTATGTGTGATGATATAATCAGCATTACCATTAAAAGCAACTTCTAAAACCATATCATCATCTTTGTCTTTTAAAAATGGTCTCCATAAAAAATTAATCTTTTGATGCGATGAAATTAAGCAAATAGCATTAATAAAAGATTCAACATCACTTTTAGTAAGGTTGGCTCTTTGAAGATTTTTATCTCTTGTAAAAACAGCAGAGAATTCAATTACTTGTGTATTGGATATTACATTGTATCGTTTCTCATTTTTTTGGTACTCTTTTGCAATCCACGTAATTAGTTTATGTGATGCACCTTGTTTTGAGAAAAGTGATGATAAAAATACATCAGTATCTATTACTATTTTCATAGTGATATTATATATGATATCAAATTAAAAGTAGATTAGGGATTTTTAACTTGTATTATCATTATAAAACCTTATCTCCTATTTTCAGAATTTATACTATCTCTTCGGTCACTTCTTCTATTATCGTTATTATTGTCTCTACTAACATTCATACGAGCATCACCACGGTTTCTATAGCTATTGTTGCCTCTACGGTCATTATTATAGCCACTATTTTGATGGTTATTATACCCACGATGAAAAGGGTGTCTAAGAAGACAACCATTGAATAATGTGACGACTAATACAATCATTATTATTTTCATTTTTAATCCTTATTATTTTTAATATTATAGTCAAAAGTAGTGTAAAATATGTGTAAGAGAGTGAGAGACTTAGTTTAGTTCTGTTTTATCAAGTTAAAACTATTATTGGAATATAATATGCAAAAAAGAAGGAATCCTATGGTAGAAACACAATTTGAAACTCTAGAAAAAATAGTATATGACAATAATTTTGAGGCATTAAAAACAGAAATTGAAAATGGTATGGATGTGAATCTTCAAAATAAATATGGTTGGACTCCTTTGCATATGGCAATTAGACGTGACCGAAGAGATATGGTAGCGTATCTTTTAGAGCAAGGTGCAGATATTGACAGAGTTGATGGTGTTGGTTGGACACCTTTAATGGAAGCTGTGATGGATGATATGCCTGAATTTTGTGCTTTTTTACTTGAAAAAGGTGCAGATGTAACCATTAAAAATGAAAGAGGTGGCTCAGCTCCTATGTTAGTACAGAAGTTTGGACGAACTTCGATGATGAGTCTTTTTTAATAAAGCTAAAAAGCTAAGAAACATATGAATATAGGTTTATTCTAGTAAATAAAAAGAGTTATATAAGAATTTTTATTCTATAATTTTAACTTATTAAAATTATAAGGATGAAATATGAATTTACTGAAAATATTGGGTAGCTCTTTGGTTGTATCGACACTATTATTTGGAACAACTACGGATGCTAATGTAACAAAAGTGAAAGCTGTAGACAGTGATAGCCTTGTGACTAAAGCAAAAGGACAAGGGCTCTTAGCCATTCCAGAAGATAAAGCTGAGCTTTTAAAACTTATTGATGCTAATAAAACCATTACTGATAAGCGTGTTGAGTTGGGTAAAAAACTCTATTTTGAACCAAGACTTTCAAAAAGTGGAATTATCTCTTGTAATACTTGTCATAACCTTGGCTTAGGTGGAGCTGATGGTGTTCCTGCTGCTGTAGGGCATCAGTGGACAGCTAACCCTCATCATCTCAACTCACCAACGGTTTACAATGCTGTATTTTTTAAAGCACAGTTTTGGGATGGTAGAAGTCCTCACCTAGAAGACCAAGCACAAGGACCAATGCAAGCTACCCCTGAGATGGCTGCTCCAAAATCATTGGTTGAAGAGCGAATCAACTCTATTCCTGAATACGTTGAAGAATTTATCGCTGCTTATGGTAAAGAGGTGAAAGTAGATTTTGAAACCATTACAGCCACCATTGGTATTTTTGAACGAACCTTGGTGACCCCTTCAAGATACGATGACTTTTTAAATGGGAAAACTAATGCACTTAATCCTGCAGAAAAAGAAGGTTTAAATCTATTTATGGATAAAGGTTGTGCTAGTTGTCATACAGGTATTGCACTTGGTGGAACCATGCAACCCTTTGAATTAGCAGGAAAATACAAGTTTGCTCACCTTGGTGATTTTAAAGGAGATGCAAGTGGTATGGTAAAAACACCAACCCTTAGAAATATTACAGAGACAGCACCTTATTTTCACAATGGTGGAATATGGAATTTAGCTGAAGCTGTTAAAGAGATGGGAAGTACTCAATTAGGTATTAAGATATCAGATGAAGAAGCCAATAAAATGGTAACTTTCCTTAAAGCACTTAAAGGTAGAAAACCAGAAGTCTCTTACCCACAACTTCCAGAAAGTACCGATAAAACACCAAAACCTGACTTTAATTAAGGTTTTTTGTACCAATATTTTAAATATTGGTACTGATTAGTTTCTATTATGTTTTTTATATTCATTTTTTCCTTAGCTAAAAAACAATTTTTTTTACTTATGTTAATAATTATTCTAGATGAGAGTAATTATCAATAAAACAAGTAACTTTTCTCTCACATTTCAAAAAAATATTAAATAAGTATTGTAATTATTTCAAATATTTGTCATAATAATTATAAGCCATAACAATTTTTAGGAGAGAATATCATGAAAAGAAAACTTTTAATGACGACTTTATTGTCAATGTCTTTACTATCACTTAATTTATCTGCTGGAAAGATGAAATGTTCAGGTGGATATTGTATTGTTGATTTATCGCAAGACTCTCCAAAAGTAAAAGAACCAAAAAATCAAGAAGCTACAAGGCAATATGAAACTGTTTTAATTGATAATATTGAGACCATTGTTTTCTCTCCTTTAAAATATATCATGACACAAGATGAAATTGCAGAATATGACCTTGATCAAATGCAAAAAGATTTATTGCTCCCCTCATCAAATTTAGATAACTTACCTAATTCTGACTATCTTTGTGAAGATGATCTTAAACCTGTACTGGTTCTAGGTATAGCAAACACTTATGTGTGT
Source organism: uncultured Sulfurovum sp. (assembly GCA_902727995.1). Classification (GTDB taxonomy): domain Bacteria; phylum Campylobacterota; class Campylobacteria; order Campylobacterales; family Sulfurovaceae; genus UBA1140. The sequence continues at coordinate 6,057 of CACVAZ010000020.1, read as the reverse complement.
ACGTAATTTTATGTATTAGATAAGTAGGTTTTTTGACCTACGCTACAAAAAAGTAAAATCCTCCTCAAAATCCTAAAAAGAAAACATTAAAAGCCAAGACTCACATCCATTTTGTTAAAATAACATCAAGTAATAAGAATTAAAACTTTAAGTGAAAAAGGACATATGTGAAACAGTATAATGTAGCTGTTGTGGGTGCCAGTGGTGCTGTGGGTGAGGAATTATTTAGAGTCTTAGAAGAAGTAAAGTTTCCAGTAGGGGAACTTTTACCTTTAGCCTCTGCAAAATCTGCTGGAAATGTTATTGAATTTTTAGGAGATGAGTACAGAATTGAAGAATTAACGGAAGAAGTATTTAAAGGACGTAATATTGATATTGCTTTTTTTTCTGCTGGAGGTAGTATTTCTGCGAAGTATGCAAAATATGCTGTTGAGTCAGGTGCTGTGGTTATTGATAATACTTCACATTTTAGAATGATGCAGAGCGTACCTTTAGTGGTACCAGAAGTAAATCCTGAAGATATTGAGCTTTGGGAAGACACAGGAATCATTGCTAATCCTAACTGTTCTACCATTCAAATGGTCCAACTGCTTAAACCTCTTCATGATCTTTATGGTATTAAAAGAGTAGATGTAGCTACTTATCAAGCAGTATCAGGGGCAGGAAAAGCAGGGATGGAAGAATTAGTGCAACAAATGCAAGATTTCTTTGCCTTTAAATTAGGGGATTCAAAAGTAGAAGCTTTTGCCCATCAAATTGCGTTAAATATAATTCCCCATATTGATGTTGCTCAAGAGAATGGTTATACTAAAGAAGAGATGAAAATGGTATTAGAAACCAATAAGATTATGCATTCAGATTTTGCCGTTTCGGCTACTTGTGTACGGGTTCCTGTATTACGTTCACATTCTGAATCAATCACCATTCGTTTTGCTGAGAATGTTAATGTCTCTGTTGAAAAAGTAAGGGAAGTTTTAACTGCTTTTGAAAATGTTACTGTTATTGATGATCTTGCAAATAACCAATACCCAATGCCAATGATAGCAACGGATACTGATGAGACTTATGTTGGACGTATTCGAAAAGATATTCATGAAGATAATGTACTTCATCTTTGGGGTGTGGCAGACCAAGTGCGAGTTGGAGCAGCAACAAATGCTGTACGCATTGCACAAAAATGGATAAAATTGGAGGCTTAATGTGAAAGAAAATGATATGGAAGAACAGGATAGGACAGAGAGGCTTAAAATAGATGCTTCGAATAATAGTTTGATAGAAACCTTGTTTGAGGGTGCCATATGGCGTAGTAGATTTATTGTAATCCTAGCCGTGATTTTTGGATTGCTGGGTGCTATTGTACTTTTTGTTGTTGCTTCTATGGACATATGGAATGTTGCTGTTTACACTTTTGATACGATTATTACTCATGCACATCCTGATAAGTTTCATGAAGACATTGTGGCTGGTATTATTGGGGCTGTTGATTTATATTTGATTGCTGTTGTTATGTTTATCTTTTCATTTGGTCTTTATGAACTTTTCATATCAGATATTGATGAGGCGAGTGGTAAAAATGGCTCTAAGATACTGGCTATTCATTCACTCGATCAACTCAAAGATAAAATAGCAAAAGTTATTGTTATGGTTTTGGTGGTAAACTTTTTTCAAAGAGTTTTACATACTAGTTTTTCAACACCGTTAGAGATGTTGTATTTTGCACTTTCCATTGCAGCACTTGCAGTAGGATTGTATTTTTTAGGGAAGGTTGGTAAATAATGAGTAAGATTTTTGTAGATGCCTGTTTAGGCAAAGAGACCCCATACACACCTGTATGGATGATGAGACAAGCAGGACGGTATTTACCTGAGTACATGAAAGTCAGAGGCGAAGCTGGAGACTTTTTAAGTCTTTGTCATAATCCAAAAATGGCAGCTGAAGTTACCATTCAACCTTTAGATATTGTAGGGGTTGATGCTGCTATTTTATTTTCAGACATTTTAGTAATTCCTGATGAGATGGGAATGGATTTGGAGTTTATTAAAGGTTTTGGACCAAAGTTTAATGATCCTCTTACTTGTCAAGCTGATTTGGACCGACTTATTGGTGGCGAAGTTGCTGCCAATAAACTAACTTATGTTTATGACACCATTAAACTGCTTAGAAAACAACTTGATGAGCGTGGAGATGAGATAGCACTTATAGGTTTTACTGGTGCTCCTTGGACATTGGCTACGTACATGATAGAAGGTCAAGGTACTAAGACCTATAATCTTTGTAAAAAGCTTATGTATTCTAATCCTGAATTACTTCATAATATTTTAAGAGAAGTAACTGAAGTGGTTAAGTATTACATGGAAAAACAGATTGAAGCTGGTATTGATGTTGTTCAAATTTTTGATTCATGGGCTGCTGCAATTGAACCTGGTAAATATGATGAATTCTCATGGAAATACATGGTAGAAATTTGTGATCATTTAAAAGCTAAGTATCCAGATACCCCAATTATTATGTTTCCAAAAGGAATTCCAGCATTTTTAGACAATATTTATGGAAATTTTGATGTATTTGGTGTGGATTGGTCAACACCAATGGCATTGGCAAAAGAGAAACTTGGAGACAAATATGTACTTCAAGGAAACATGGAACCATGTAGACTTTACTCAAAAGAAGCAACAACAGCTTGTGTTGAGTCTTTAGCTAAAACCATGAAAGAGGGAAGACACATTTTTAATTTAGGTCATGGAATTCTTCCAGATGTTCCTGTGGAAAATGCCATTCACTTTGTGGCTGAGTGTAAACGGGCTTCTAAGCGTTAAAAGAGTTAGGCTTTAAGCCTAACTCTTTATTTTGGGACGTAAACTTTTTGTCCAATACGTAGTGTAGAATCTTTATTTTTTATATCAATGTTTGCTTTAACAATTCTGTCTATTTCGTTTGTATTTCCATAAAATTTCTTTGAGATATAAGCCAAACTGTAACCAGCTTTAACCGTTACAAATCTTCGTCTTTGATTCTTTGGAAGATAAGGAACAACAATTTCTTCTCCGAGTTTGAGTTTACTTTTAGCATTTTTCAAGTTTTTATTTGCACGGACGATTCTTTTAAAACCCATAGGGTTACCATAATATCTTTGTGCAATTATATTTAAAGTATCTCCTTTTTTAACGGTGATAATTCTTCTTTTTTGAGGCGTGGTTTTTTTTACTCTAGGTGCTTTTAGAGAAGGAATAAATATCTTTTGTCCAACTTGAAGATTTGTTTTATGACTTTTAATACTCCGATTAGCTTGTATAATCCTATCAAACTCTTTTTCACTGCCATAGAATTTTTTAGAAATGAGTGCTAAGGTATCTCCTTTTTTGACAATGGTAGTTCGTGATCTATTTAATGCCATTTTATGTTTCGGTTTAGGCTCTTTTTTTGCAACAGGTGCGACTACTACTGTGTTTATTTCAGGAACAGTTTGTTGATTGACTATTTTAACAAGCTCTTTTTGGACAATTGTTTCCATTTTTGGAGTAGGAGACATAGGCTCTTCTTTTTTTATAATAGGAGGAGTTGTTTTTACCATTACAATTGGCTCAGGTTTGAGTTCTTGTGCTAGAACTTCTGTATAGATAGCCACTTTTTCTACTGGCTTAGGCTCTTTGTTTATTTTAACTGTAGCTTCAAGTTTCTCTGATTCTTTTGTTTCGATTTTTTCTACTTTTGGAGTGGTGACCGTTTTACTAGTTTCACTTTTCACGGGAAGTACCTGAGTGACAAGACTTTGTGCCTCTGTGGTTTTTGACTCATTGGACTTAAAGTTTTTAAATCCAAGATATCCAAGAATGACAATCAGTATAACAGCCATTATTTTAAGAAAAGTACTTTTTTTACGTTTAGTATTTTCTTTATCTTCTTTGAGATAGTGTTCTTCGAAATCATATTTTACTTCTTCTGGCTCGGAGCCTTCTATGCGTTTTACAATTTCCATGAACTCTTCTTTTGCTTGTTTCCTCTAGTTAACATTTTAAATTCCTATAAACCTTTTCCAAATTATAACAACAAACTATAGGCTTATGCAAGTTTTTTATTAGACAATTGGTTAAAATGCGAAATGCAAAAGAATAAATATGAAAAAATTCATCAAAATATTTTAATTTGGTATAAGGAATATGGAAGAGTAACCCTTCCTTGGCGTAACATAAATAGTCCTTATGAGGTTTATCTTTCGGAGATAATGCTACAACAGACCCAAGTTAAAACTGTATTGGAGCGATTCTATTTCCAATTTTTAGAGAAGTTTCCAACCCTAAAAGACGTTGCCAATGCCCCTGTGGAGGATGTTTTAAAAGCTTGGGAGGGTTTAGGTTATTATACTCGTGCTAGAAACCTACATAAAACAGCCATAGAAACAAAAGGAACTTTACCCCATTCTGCTGAAGCCTTAGAGGAACTTTCAGGAATAGGGAAGTCAACAGCCAATGCTGTGGCATGTTTCGCTTTTGATGAAGCTTTACCCATACTTGATGCAAATGTTAAACGTATTCTGTACCGATTTTTTGCTGTAAAAGTTTGTAATGATAAAAAGTTATGGGAATTGGCTTATGAACTTTATGATAAAAACAATGCTTATATCTATAATCAAAGCATGATGGACATTGGTTCTGCCATTTGTACACATAAAAATCCTTCTTGTGAAGTTTGTCCTTTTGAATCTTTATGTCAAGGTAAAGAGAAGCCACTTTTATATCCTGAAAAGAAAATTAAGAAAAAGAAACCCATTCGAAAACGAACCTTAGTGATTTATTATAAAAAGGATAAATATGCTTTACGTCAAAATAAAGAACGTTTACTTTCTGGACTTTGGGGTTTTAAACAAGAAGAAGATTTTGAAGTTTCTAAACATACAATTAAACTAGGTGCATTTAAACAGCACTATACACATTTTACCTTGGAAGCTTCAGTTGTATTATTTGAAGATAAAGAACAAAAAAGTTATTTTAGTATTAATGAAATTCATGATTTAGCATTAAGTGGAGCAGACAGAAAAGCTTTGGCGTTGCTAGAAAAGTATTGTCAGTAAAATCAGCAAAGAGTTTAACTTGCTGATTGAAAAATAAAAAAGTCTGTTGTAATCTCTTCCATTAAATCTTTTATCAAGGTTGGGGTAAAAAAGATATCATCATTATCACGATGTAAAACCGTTAGATTAAAATTTTTGTTTTGAATGTACTGAATTAAGTCATCATTAAAAATTCCATCCCCTTCAAGAAAGGTGCCCTTTAGTTCATACTTTTCTTGATATTCTTCAAAAATTTTTATTTTCTGATCTCTAACAACTTGGTTAAGTTCAATATCCACTTCTTTACTTATCGTGTCTACTATAAGATAGTCTTGACTTGTAACGATGGGGTCTAACATGTATCGGTAGTTATGAATAAGTTCTATTGTTGCTTTTGGAAATATATGGGCGATTATGGGCAGGTAGGGTTTAAATTTATTTTGTAAATCTATGGTAAAAGCAATATTTTTATATTCTTTTTCTTCTTTTTTAACAATCCAATAAGTATAAGGTGTTTTTTCTACAAGTTGAGAGCTTAACTCTTTGTGATATTGGGTTAAGACCAATGTTTCTTCTGACGCTTTAATTAAGTTTAAAACCCTATCAACAGTATCATTGGCATAGACAAATACCACCTGTTCATTTTCAAAATTTAAGGTTTCTAGTTGTTTCTCAATGTCTTCTTTCACTTTTTCTTTGTCTAAAATAGTTTCAGAGATTTTTTCATTGGAAAGAAAATAGTCTGGAACTTCAAAAAGTGGTACTTCATGAACAAAGAGTACTTCTAAGAGAGCATTATGCTCATTTGCAAAGAGAACACCTTTTTTTAATATGCTTTCTACATTCTCTAAATCATTTAATAAAATAACAACACGTTTAAATTTATGTTTCATAATTTTACTCCTTAATATGTGCATAATAAATTATAACACTTTTAGGTAAATGAATGGTAAATGTTATGCTCTAAACTTTTTTCGATTTAAAACTACATATAATACAGGCAAATAAAG
>CACVAZ010000019.1:2059-9478 GCA_902727995.1 uncultured Sulfurovum sp. | reverse complement strand
TCCAACAAACTCTTCTCCATCTATGAACATTTCAAAATCAGCCTTAATACCATTGGTTTTAGCATCCATCTTAGTATCTGGTAAATAAAGATGATTTATACCATTATCTATCTGTAAAAAAGAGGTCAAAATAGCGTCTTGATACCCTGCTGTAAACATCGAATTATCATAAACATCTTTAAGTATATCAATGTCTGTTAAGTCATAAAAGGTATCTGTCATTTTAGTTCGTCTAAAACGTGTCTCTTTAAGCTTTGTATCTACGAATATAATGTCATCTTTCATATCATAAGAAGCTATACCATAAACTTTAGAACTTAACAAGGCAGGAAAAGAAAGTTGTCGTAAAAGTTCTTCCAAAGAGACTCCATTAAAATCTAATTTCAAATAATTATTTTGATAATTATATCCCAAAACACCACCATAAGTAGCAGTTTCTCCCAAAAGCGATAATTTTTCTAGTTCATACTTTGCATTTCCTTCTGTATTTAATTTTCCTTGATAAGGATGTCCTAAAAACTCTTCAAAATCAGAAAGTTCATTAATTTGTAAAGTATATTCTGCTTGTATTAACTCTGCTGATTTATTATAAAATCCCTTAGTAATATTAAGTTTTCCAATATCTGAATGAATATCAACAAAAAAATCACGTAATAAATCTGTATAAACTATCTCCCCATTCAAAATGAAATCTACTTCCTCTAAAATTTTAGGTAGTTTGGCTTTTTTCATGGCAATTTTTGCCAGACCTTTTTTACGAAATGCAGAAAAATAATCAAAATGTAGAAAAAGATCAACCTCCCCCTCTATGGCAAGGTCATATTTTAAAAAAGTTAGTAAATCCTTTGAACTAATGTCATTAAATGCTACTTCTAAAGCTTCAACCTGATGCTCTTTCCGAATAAATGAATAACTCATCTTTCCATAGAAAATCTCACCCTCTCCTTTGACAAGAAGCTCAGAAAGTTTTCCTTTCATGCTACCTTTTAAATTAATAGGGTGAAGAATATCATCATGATTATTCCACGTAAAACGCTCACCTCTTAAGTGGTACTGCATATCGATATTCTTAGTATCTGCATTTCCGTTTAAAGAAAATCTTGCCGTATCATTTATTTTCATTTCAGCGATGATAATAGGATAATTGGCTATATTTAAAGAAAGAATCTCAATTTTATTACCCAACAACTTACTATAGTACCCCTCGAGTAAATAGCCAACGTTAGCATGTCCAAGGGTTGTGCCTAAAAAGTAATAAATTATCAAGAAGAGAAGACTTAATAACCAAAAAATATATTTCAATAAAACCTTCATTTATTATTCCTTGTTACCAATAAGCTATTCTAACATAACAAAGAGATATTAACAGGAGTTTGGCTAAAATGTTTTATTAATTTTTGAACCTATGATTAGATAGGTCTCACACGGAGTATGTACAATAATGGATGCAGCAAAATATATTTGGATGAATGGTGAGTTTAAAGCATGGAGCGAAGCTCAAACACATGTACTATCACACACTCTACACTATGGAAACGGTGTAATAGAGGGAACAAAAGCTTACAAAACAGCTAATGGCTATGCAATATTTAGATTAAATGATCATACAAAAAGACTTAAGGAGTCAGCAAAAATGACACTGATTGATATCCCTTACAGTGTTGAAGAGATGAATGAAGCACAACTTGAACTCATAAGAAAAAATGAGTTTAAAGGGGACAATGTTTATCTTAGACCTTTTGCCTTTTTAGGGTATGGGGTAATGGGTGTTTATCATAAAGAAGCACCTGTTGAAACCGTACTAGCAGCATGGGAATGGGGAGCTTACCTTGGTGAAGAGGGCATGAAGTCTGGAATCAAACTAAAAATTGCTTCCATGACCAGAGCAGCAAACACTTCAAATATGGGTAAAGCAAAAGCAACAGCCAACTACCTCAACTCTCAAATGGCAAAATTTGAAGCCATTGATTGTGGTTATGATGAAGCCCTACTTCTTGATGATCAAGGATACGTAGCAGAAGCTTCAGGTGCGTGTTTCTTTATGGTTAAAGACAATGAAATCATCACCCCACCCAATGATAACTCATTGGCTTCTATTACGCAAAAAACTGTTATAGAAATGGCTGAAGACATGGGTTACAAAGTTTCTCGTCGTAGAGTCACTCGTGAAGAAGTTTATGTAGCAGATGAAGCTTTTTTAACGGGTACAGCAGCAGAAATTACGCCTATTAGAAATGTTGATGCACGTATCATTGGAAATGGTGCTAGAGGTATTATTACTGAAAAGATTCAAACAGGCTATTTTGACATTGTTTTTGGTCGAAATGAAAAATATAAGCACTACCTAACATACGTTTAGATAGATGTTTAAAATCAAAACTTATGTGACATATCACATTATTTAATTAAGGAATAAGAATGCCAGCAGACATGAACGACTACTTTAAAAAAAAGCAACCCAATGGTGGAGGAAACAATAAAACTCCTAACAATAATAAACCCACAAAAGGTGGTGGTAATGGTGGAGGTGGATTTCAAGCACCTTCTTGGCTCTTTGCAATTGTTGCAATTATTGGAGCAGTTATTTTCTTTAAACCTTTTACCATCATTAACTCTGGTGAAGTAGGAATCAAAGTAAAAACTGGTAAATTTGATGAAACCCCTTTATATGCTGGTCTACACTTTTACATTCCTGTTATTCAAAATATTATTTCTGTAAACACAAGAATGCGACAAGTTATTTATTCAAACCAATCAAATACCTTAGCTGGTGATAATTACAAATCACGTAGCACACTGGGTTCAGACAATCTTGAAGGGGGCGTAAAACAAGTTAGAGCCATTCCTGTACTTGACAAACGAGGACTTACGGTAAATATTGACCTTGCCGTCCAATACCAAATTCGTCCTGATACTGCACCAAAAACCATTGAATTATGGGGTTCAAGTTGGGAAGAAAAAATCATTAACTCAAAAGTACGTGAAGTAGTACGTGATGTTATTGGTCAATACACAGCTGAGAAACTTCCAGAAATGCGTAATGAAATTGCCACAGCCATTCAAACCAAAGTAACCCAAAAAATTAACTCACTTGAGGGACAACCTGTTATTTTAGCAGCTGTTGAACTTAGAAACATTGTCTTACCTCAAAAAATTAGAGAAAAGATTGAACAACTTCAAGCTGAAAAACAAAATGTAAACATTGCAGAGCAACAAAAAGAGAAAGCCAAACAAGATGCTCAAAAAAATGCAGAAATTGCACGTGGTGAAGCTGAAAGAAACAGAATTGTTGCCCAAGGTCAAGCTGATAAAATCAGAATTGAAGCTGAAGAACAAGCCAAAGCCAACCGACTTATTTCGAGTTCATTAACTCGTGAACTTTTAGAACTTGAACAAATTAAAACACAAGGTAAATTTAATGAAGCACTTAAAGTTAATAAAGATGCTCAAATTTTCCTAACACCTGGTGGAGCAGTACCTAACATTTGGGTAGATGCCAAAGGTAAAGAACAAAAAACTATTTCAGCACAATAACAAGAAATAAATGGTGTAGTCACTTACACCATTTATTTAAATCCAAAAAAAGACCCTTTCTATGCAAATCAATTGGCAAAAAATCCCCCTCATCCCAGCAATAGCACAAGACAGCGAAACAAATGAAATTCTAATGTTAGCTTATATGAATGAAGAAGCTTATGACTTAACACTAAGTACTGGCTATGCACACTATTTTTCACGTTCAAAACAACGTATTTGGAAAAAAGGTGAAAGTTCAAATCATACCCAAGAAATACACGACATATTACTTGACTGTGATGCAGATACTTTAGTACTGAAGATTAAGCAAAATGGTGTGGCTTGTCATACAGGTACCAAAAGCTGTTTCTTTACCTCCGTAACACAAAAGAAACGCGTACTTGAAAAAGAAGTAGATACCGATGCTATGTATGGTGTTATAGACACACTTTACCATACCGTTCTAGAACGTAAAAACGCTAATGAAACTAAAAAGTCTTGGACAAAAAAACTGCTTAATGACAAAGAGCTAATGCTCTCTAAAATTCGTGAAGAAGCAGACGAAGTTTGTGTTGCCATAAATGAAGAGTCAGATGAACAAGTTATCTATGAATCAGCTGATTTACTCTACCACACCCTAGTAGGACTTGGCTATAGAGACATTTCACCAGATAGAGTAAAACAAGAGTTAGCACGTCGATTTGGAATGTCTGGAATTACTGAGAAAGAAAGTCGAAGTCAATAATTTTTTGATATAATGCAAAAAAATTATAAAATTAGGTAAAAAATATGGCAAAAAAAGAAGAAAAATATACATTTCCATGGGGATTTCATATAGGAGATTTATGCAATAAACATGAACGTATGCCTCTTTATACGCCTACTAATGATGGGGGGTTTTGTCTTCTCTATGACAAAACTTCAGAGAAAAAAGCTGATACCCTCTTAGAATCTTTAACACTTGAACTACTTTCAACTATGCCATATGAAAGTCTAACCGTAGACCTTTTTGACTTTGGTAAAAAAAAGTTTTACAGCCTCTCACCTTTACAATATGTGCAAACCTATAAAGTTTCACACAACAAAGAAATGATAGAAAAACGATTTACAGCACTTGAAAAGATTGTTATCTCACGCCATAAAGAGTTGCTTTGTTGTAACCGACAAACCATCAATGAGCATAATAAAAAGTCAAAAATACAAAAAGATTACCACTTAGTTTTAATAAACTTAGAAAATTTTCCAAATGATCAAATTGAGCGTAGAAGAGTAAAGAACTTTATTGAGTCTGCTTATGCTGCTGGTGTTTATGTCATAGCATTTACTTACCATGATACAGTAAAGAATGCTAATGAATCGGTACAGAGTATCTTAAAGCACTTTAAAAATATAAAAGTCAGTAATGGTGAATTTATAATAACAGAGAAAATCTTTGAATTTATGGAACTACTTGAAGATCACGACTTTGAAGCACTTGATCTTGACAAAGATCTCCTTTTACAAAAAGCCATGAACAACGCTGACCTTGAAGGTCTTGTCAACCCAGAGAATATCAAACTTGAAGTTGATACAAAAGTAAAATAACAAAGGAAAAAAATGAATTTTAAAAACGTAAGCATCGAAGTAGCAGGTAACTCATATTTTGGTGGAGCTGTAACAAGTAGAAGCATAAATTTTGCAGATGGAAGCAGAAAAACTTTAGGGTTTATGGCACCAGGGGAATATGAATTTGGAACTGAAGCTGCAGAGCTTATGGAGATTACTTCTGGTGAGTTAGCTTATAAATTAGCTGATTCAGATAAATGGCTAAGCGTCAATACTGGTCAAAGCTTTAATGTTCCAGCTAACTCAAAATTTCAAGTAGAGGCTAAAAGCATGGTAGATTATTGCTGTTCATACCTCTAAAAACTTCGTAAAGCCTTTCAAAAGATACTATACTTTTGAAACAATAATTATTACAGAAGAAGCTTCTACTCATTAATCAAAACTATTTATCATATTTAGTACTTTGGTGCAATAAATTGCACCCTACTATGGTATAATTTTTAAAATTATCATTAGGACAAACAATGGATTTCCAATTCACAGCTGAAACCGTTTTACTTATCATTGCAGGTATTATTTTAGGAGGATTAATTTCATATATTAAAGCTTTCCTTACTATCAGAAGACATAAAAAAGAACTAAAAGAATATAAAGATCACCTAGATAGACAAATGAAAATTACCAATGCTGGAAACTCTACCCTTGTTAAGGAACTCGATGCACTTAAAAAAGAAGCTGAAAATCTTCGTGTTTCTGTACAAACACTAAACCAAAAACCAGGACGTGCAGAGCTTAGACTTTTAAATATTTACGATGCAGCACTTAGAAAAATGATGTCACAAGCACCTGGTTTTTCAACAGCATGGGAACAATCTTTACAAGACGCTGAACGTGAATACGAAGCAAAAGAAAGTGGTTTAAAAAGCATTGTTTCAAAAGTATTTGGTTCAGGTTCGGGTGTGGCTAATGACAGTAATAACATTCAACAAATAGAACATAAATAAGAAAGATTCTTCTAAAACTTTACAAAATTCCTTTTTTGTCTTATAATAAGAAAAAACAAAAAAGGATTTCATATGTTAAGACTATTTTTAAGTTCATTAATAGCACTCTTTTTTACAGCTTGTCTTTCAACCTCAAGCATCCTTCTTGCTGAAACAAAAGTACCTGAAAAACTGGATGAATCCAGTATCTTACAAATTGCTATTCCTGTTCGAGAACATGGATACAGTAACTTTGACACTCAAGTTTTAAGCAGTAACTTTGAGTTAGAAACATTTATAGCTACTGTTGAAGCACAAAAATCTTGGAATGAAAAAGAAAACTTTCTTAGCTCCTTAACCCTCTTACCTATTGATTTTAAAGAATATAACCTTTTACTCTATCGTATGACAGAGACTTCAGGTTCCACGGTATTAGCTGTTGATGCCCCTAGAGGAACAAACAAACATGTTCTCATAGAAATCGGTAAAGATAAACCTAGCATGGGAACAGCTGACATGGCTTATTATGCCTTAGCTTACAAAGTGGCTAAATCTGTTGATGACATTACTTTTGACAATGGCATTAAAAAACATGTCATTAAAAATAAAGCTTTAAATATTCAAGGAAAAGCAAATGTACCAAAAGCCTGTATAGAATGGTATGATGGATGCAATAACTGTGGACGTGTTGGAACTGCTGGTGATGTTGTTTGTACTGAGCGTTACTGTATTCAAAAAGGTAGCTTTAAATGTACCAAGTGGAAAGAAAAAAAACCTCAAGAAAAAGAAAGTAAAACTGAAAATTAAGTATAATAAAAATAAGTGATTCAAAGGGAAATAGACAAATGAAGAAATTTATAAAAATTAGTTCAATTTTTACAGCACTTTTTTTAACAGCTTGTGTCTCAGGTCTACCAAACATAGCAAGTTCAAACCTAGAACAAAACAATCAGAAAGCTGTTAGCTTTCAAACCAATCAAGTTCATTTTATGTCCAGTTTAAAAAGTACTTCTACTTTAAATGAGCGTAATAATTATCTTGATGAATTTATTTTAAAATCAGATATCCAATGCCAAAACTATCTGAATCAGCCTCTTACAAAACCTGAAGTTGATAGCAGTAAAAATTCACTCTATATGAACATGTTCGATACCGTTTCAAGTCTCTTTGGTATCTCTCTTGCTACCAATGCTGCCAAAGCTGTTTTTTTAGAAGAAAATAGTGAATCCATAGAAGAAAAAAAAGCTTATGTTAATGCCCTTTCTCCTGAAATTCGCAAAGGGGTAGAGATAGGACGTAATAGATTTTCAAAAACAATGATTGCAAAAAAATCTCTTGATTTAAACAGCTATTCTATTGATAACCTACGAGAAGA
>CACVAZ010000019.1:0-1959 GCA_902727995.1 uncultured Sulfurovum sp. | reverse complement strand
GTATAACCGTAAACTTCTACAATATCACACTTATATTTTTTAGCAAATTTTTCTATTTTATCAATTACCGAATTATTTAGACTCACTTTAAAGTTTTGATTTAAAGTTGCCGAACCCGAACCAAATGAATAACCATGCGTCTCATCTAAAACAATCAAAGGAGGTTGTTGATGCTCTTTTAATTTTGAGATGTAAAAAGAAGTAATAATAAAAAGTAAAACCATCACAATCATCAAGACAATAAAAATCTCACTCTGCATGGTAGCAGAACTCTGTTTTGAATCTTGTCTCATGATGAGGGTTTATCTTTTCTTTTTAAATTAGCAAGAAAATCATCTAAATTTGTAAGCATCTCTCCTGCTTTTGGTAAAGTGTGTGCAATGGTTGAAATTTCATCGATAACTTTTTGACTGGTATGTGTCAACTGATCAATAGCAGAATCTGAATGGGTAGAAAATCGTTTCATATTTTTAAGATGTTTATCCCATTCTTTAGCAATGTCTCCCATTTTATTCAGTCCATTGTCAAAAGTATCTATGGAGTTTCTAAAAACTTTATCAGCATCAATTGAGCTGCGTTCAAACTGATTTTTCATTAACTGAGAACTTTGTTCTATCTTCTTAAATTGTTCTTCTAAGAGTGCTAAAGAGTCTTTAATTATTTTTTGAGAATACTCCGAAGTATTTTTAAGATCTCGCTCCATAACCGTGCTAATACCTTCTAAGTTATGCTCCATTTTTTTATAAATATTGTCAAAACTCTCACTTAGGAGTGCATTCATTTCTTCTGAACGCTTGGCTGTCTCTTTCAGTTCTATTTCCAGTTGCTGAGAAGTATTATGAATTTGATGGGTACTTTTATCGATGGTTTCTGCCCAAAACTTTGAACTTCTTTCGATGAGCAGTGCTGAATTTGTCACTTTTTGAGCTAGAAACTCTAAAGCATTATTTGTTTCTTCTTCTGTCGAAACTTTCAAACGGTATTTCTCACGTTCCATCTCTTTACCAAAGGCCCAACCAATAATACTCGTAATCAAAGATGACCCAATAGGAGCAATAATATTCTCAACGTGTTCAATCACTTCTGAGCCATACTTAGCTGTTAAAATAAGTGCCACAGAGGTTCCTATAAGTGTATGTAAATACCCCATCGTAGAAACACGGTTACCCACTTCAATATTATCAGCCCTCTCTCTAATAGCAAAAAATCCCAACACTACCAAAACAATCATATGCTGGATTCCTACTAATAAAAAAAGCCCTCCTGCATTGTCTCTAATAAACGCCACATCAACATAAAGCCCTATCATCAAAGCAATGGCAACGACAAAACCAAACCACCATATAATACTAAAAAGCATTTTTATCATTTATCTATCCTTCTCATTTTTTGATTTTTTCATCTCTGTAAGTAATCTATCTACCTCTTCTAAATTGCCATTCTCCAAAGCAGTATAAACAGGTCTACTATCAAATGCTTCTTCACTTCGTAATCCATCCATTTGCCGTAATCTTCCAATAATTCGATTTAAAACAAAAGAATCAATTAAGCCCTCGTCCTCAGCAAAAGTAATGCAAAAATCTTCAAATGATCTTCTAGGTGTTTTAAATGCTAATTCATACATCGTAACTTCAGGAACATAACGAACACCAATACTTCCAAAAAATGCTACTAGAATTTCTTTAGAAAGTTGTGGAAAAGCTTTATAATATTCAAGAGGCTTATCCTCAATTTCTTGAGGAAGTTCATAAGTAGAAGAAGGTTTTCTTGAATAAGTTTCAAGATAAGCAAGAGGTAAGCGATGGTCATCACCATATTTTATACGACTAATTATCTTTTTAAAGTTCTTTTTTAGACTTTTACTAAATGTTTGAAAAGGCACACAGAATCCTAATAAATATTTATAGAATCATAGCGTAAGTGTTGTAATTTCGGGCTTTACTCTGTTTATAATTTTTA
>CACVAZ010000018.1 GCA_902727995.1 uncultured Sulfurovum sp. | reverse complement strand
TGGATAATCCAACTGTAAATTTGGTTCGCTTTACTCCAACTAAGAGGCTTACTCTTTTTACTTAAAATATGTGAGGCATGAATGGGTAAAAAGACAAAAGACTCGATGAGAGAAGCGAGTACTAAAACGGAAACGGTAATGGGTATAAGCATCATAACCTGTCCTAAAGTTCCTTGTATCATCAGTGCAGGGATGAAGGCAAAAAGTGTGGTGAGCGAGGCAATAGTAACAGGTTTAAACATCTCTTGTGCACCAACCAGTGCAGCTTCTTTGGGCTCTAGTCCAGCTTCGATGTGCTGTTGAATGTTTTCACTAACCACAATGGCATCATCTACAATAATTCCTAAAGCGAGTAAGACACCAATCAATGAAATGATGTTGATGCTATAGCCTGTAATATAAAGGTAAAAAGCACCAATGACAAAAGAGGTTGGAATTCCCAAAGAGATGACCAAAGACATTCGTGAGTTAATTAGTATAAAGACCAAAAGGGCAATTAGAATTACCCCTAAAAGAATATTGGAAACGACAATGTTGAGTCTGTCTTTAATTTTTTCTGAGTTGTCATCGTAAACGAGGTAGTCCAGCTCCGTTTTGTTTTGTTGTTTAACCTCAGCTACTTTTTTGGTGATTTCTTCTGAGAGTACAAGGGCATTTCCTTGACTACTCATGTTTACAAGTAGACTAATGGCATCGGTATTGTTCACTGAAAAAAGTGTGGCAGCATCTTCATAACGTTTCTCTACATTGGCAATGTCTTTGAGGTAAACCCATTTGTTTTGCACCATAATCTGACTCTCCAACATGTTGAAAGCTGTCTTTTTACCATTGTAAGTAGAAACATAGTAGTGACCTCCTTTGCTGTCTTCTACTTTTCCAATAGGGTAGATATATGAGAGTCCTTGTATGGCTGAAATAACGCTGTTTTCATCAATGTCTAGAGCTTTGATTTTCTCAGCATTTAAACTAATGTCATAATAAATTTCAGCATCCCCATAAATGATAACTTCAGAGATATCTTTAATGGTGGTAAGTTTCTCCTCTAAACGCTCGGCTGCCTCTATAAGTTCAGCTTGGTTGTTCGTAGGGGAGGTAATGGCAATTTGCATGAGTGCTTTACGACTACCTGATTTAAGCACTCTGACAATAGGCTCGTTCATGTCTTCAGGTAAATATTGCTTGGTAATGCTAATGGCATCTTTAATTTCATTGGCTGTGTTGTACTTGTCAACCCGTTTTTCCAACTCTAAAATCATGGTAAAAGAAGCAGGAGAAATAACGGTGGACATCTCTTTAATCCCATCAATACTTTTAATCTCATCTTCAATACGTTTAACAGCCATTTTGTCCAAGATGTCTATGGAAGCCCCAGTGTAGCCACCCGAAATAGAGACCATGTCAAGTTCAAACGAAGGAAATATCTCCTTAGGCGTTTTGGTATAAGAGTAGATACCTGTTAAAAAGATAAGAAAGAAGAGTAAATAGTTCATCCGTGCATTGACAATAAAGAACTTTAGAAAGTTTTGGAACATTTGCGTACCTGTTTTTTGGGGTTATTATAGCGAAGATTGGTGTATGGTGAGTTTTGTTATACTAGTCCTATGAATTAATGAAGAAAGGAACACCTATGAAAAGTGTTGAAGAGAGAGCTAAATATGATGATTATGAAATGTTAGATAATTATGACTTTTCGGATGGAGTTAGAGGACGTTTTTATGAACCTAGAAAAATTCCTATATGCAAAAAGAGGGCTTGGGTAAGTAGTTCACTTTTACATTGTTAGTAACTTGACAGATAAATTAATATATCGTGTAATAAATAAAAAAACATACGACTCACTTTACACCCCAGTGGTTATTAGAGGTAAATGAACAGGTTAAGATTGTTTTGGAGTTGGAATAAATTTAAAAAAGGGACAGTTTCCACCTTTATCTTTTATTGATTTAATAATTCAACAAAACTTCATCCAAAAGTTCTTTGACCTCTAGCATCTCATTTTCACTTAACGTGGCTACTCTTTCAATAAGTCGTATGTTGTCGATAGAGCGAATATGAGCCATTAAGATATCTGAATCTTTTTGTAGTTTCTCTCTTTTATTTACACGAAACCGTAATGGTTTAGCATTATCAATAAGTGATGTTGTTAATGGTAATATCACCGTAGTAGGATAATCACTACGATTAAGTTCATCATTTTGAAAAATTAGAACAGGGCGAATCTTTCCTATCTCATTTGATTTTTTTGAGGGGTTGAGGTTAGCTAACCAAATCTCACTTCGTAATGCCGTCATCTAAAGTCGCTTCCATTGTTTTGTATTCATCAAAATCTTGACTCATGGTTTTGTCAATAGCACTGTGTAGTCTACTTTTTTTTGTATCTTCCAAAGTTTTGGCATAGAAACTTATGGCTTCTCGTATGATGTCACTTCGTTTTTTATGCAATCGTTTAGAGAGGCTATTAAGCACAGCTTCTAATTCACTGTCGAGTCTAACTGTTGCAACCATCATCTATCCTTTTTGTAATATTGTATTACAATATTATAATTTACTTTGACTTAAAAGACAACTACTGATACTAATGACCATGAACGATATGAAGAACGCTCTATTGAAATATTTGATGATTTGCATATGATTACTAGAGATTGGACTATGGTTAGACGGCTTATAAAAGTTACTGCTAAAGTTGTTAAATATGCTCAGGTAAGTTATGAGACACGATATTATATTTCAAACTTAACTGTTGATGCAAAATAATTTTTACATATTATTCGTTCTCATTGGGCTATTGAAAACTCCCTACATTATGTCAAAGATGTAGCTTTCAAGAAGATTTTAACCGTATGAGAACTGCTCAAATCCCTATTGTTACTTCTTTACTTAGAAGTTTAGCTATTAATCTTCTTAATATTAATAAAATTGATAACAAAACTCAAGCTCGTAAATTATTTGCTTGGAATATTATTGACTTGTTTTCTTTAAAAGGAATTTAGTTTTGAATTACGGTGGGGGGTTTTTTAGTAACTTGACAGATACTTTAATATGTCGTATAATAAATAAAAAAAAATACGACTAAAAGGAATAGACCATGACTTCTAAAATTACCTTGTATTCAGAAGCAAACCTTATAGCACAAATAAAGGCTTATGCTAAAGAGCAAAATACTTCTGTTTCTAAAATAGTAAATGAATTCTTTAGCAACCTCTTAGAAACATCAAAAGATAATAAAGATACAAATACTAATAAGAAAAGTAAAATCACTGATACTTTAGTTGGTGTCATACCAGAAGCTAAAGCTGTTGATATTGTAGATTATAAAAGACATTTAGAAGAAAAGTATCAATGAAAATTTTACTCGATACAAATATAGTTTTGGATGTTTTATTAGCACGTGAACCTTTTGTAGAGATGGCAAAAGAAATTTTTATTTTGGTGGAAAATAAAGAGCTGTCAGGATATTTGTGTGCAACAAGTGTTACTACACTTCATTATCTTGTAGGGAGAAGTAAAAATAAAAAAGAGGCAGATGAAATTATTGAAAAATTATTAACCCTTTTTGAAGTGTCAGCTGTAACTAAAGAGGTGCTAAAAGATGCCTCAAGAAATAATGGTCTTGACTATGAAGATAGTGTTATTTATACGGCTGCTAATTATTCTGAGGTTGATATTATTGTAACAAGAGACAAAAAAGGTTTTAAAGAGTCAAAAGTATCAGTATTGACTCCTAATGAGTTTTTGGCATTTTTTAGGGTTAAGTGAGTGTTTTATTTTCTTTAAATTTTTTTTATTCTATAAATAGCATATTTTTAATTTTAGAGTTATTATAATGCTTAAAGAAGTAATAAGATATGACGTAATTGAAATTTTAACTATATTAAAAGGTCAGGAAATGAAAAAAACAATTGTTATTTTTGCAAATTCAATTAAACATCAAAAGCATTGTGTTGCAGGAAAATGTATTTTAACGAAACAATGGGTTCGTCCTGTATCAAATATTCAAGGGAGAGAACTAACAAGTCAACAAACTACATATGTTAATAAATATGGGACATATCTAGTTAAACCCAAACAAAAAATAGAAATGAATTTTAATTCTCATGCTCCAATTCTTCATCAACCTGAGAATTATTTGATTGATAATTCTCCATGGCAACAAAGATATAAAATTGAAGATTCAGAGGTGAATCAATATTTAGATGCTCCTACTTCACTTTGGGGAACTACTAACAAGGTTGAGTATAGTAGAATAAATTCTAAAATGATTGTAATTCCTCAATCTCTATACTTAATACAAACAAAAGGTTTAACTTTATATAAGACTAAAGAGGATAAAAGACGTGCTAGTTTTAATTATAATAGTATAGCATATGACTTTCCTGTAACTGACCCAAATTTTGATAAAATTAGGACTGAAGGAATGAATACATTTGGTATACTTTGTATAAGTCTTGGTGAAAACTTTAATGGCTATTGTTATAAGATTGTTGCAACAATATTTTAAATATCAAGGAAGAAGATGAGTACATATACAATAGGCTTTACAAAAAAAAATGCTAAAGTTTTCTTTAGTTTTTTAAGAGAAGCCAATATAACTAAATTAATTGATGTCCGATTAAATAATATTTCTCAATTGGCAGGATTTGCAAAAAAAGATGACTTAAAATTTTTTTTAAATGAATTATGTAATGGAGCTAAATATATTCATACTCCTGAATTAGCTCCGACAAAAGAAATGTTAAGCTCCTATAAAAAAGGTGAGATTTCTTGGGAGGAATATGAAACTAATTTTTTAAATTTAATGTCAGAACGTGATATCCAGAATAAATTCCAACCTATTTTTTTTGAAGATGCTTGTTTACTCTGCAGTGAACATGAGCCACATAATTGTCATAGAAAACTTGTAGTAGATTATTTAAATAAACATTGGAAAACAAAATTAGAGGTAAAACATCTCTACTAATATAAATAATATATTAATTTTATATCCTAAAGAATTTAATAGTAAAAGTAAATTTGAACGTAAAATTTCTCGAATCACAAAAAATATTAATGATTATACTATTTCGTATGTTGATGATGATAATGGTTTTATCAAATCTTACTTTAATGAAGTAAGTAATGAAATTATTATAAATAAAGTTGAAACTAATAATTTTAAAAATATTACACATGCAGTAATATTTGATGATGGGGAAGAGTTTACGAAGGAAACAGTTTTTTTTAAATCAAATAATATTCCATTAAGGTTTATTCAAATATTTATAACTAGAGTAATTAATATTAAAACAGATACTAAATATGATAAAGATAATGAAGAATATGAATATATAGGACGTGGTTCATATTGGGGAAATCCATATTCTATGTTTGAGAATGGTGATACAAGAGATGATGTAATTAGAAAGTTTGCGTATGACTTTGAGCAAGATATGTTTCTTAATAAGCAAAAAAATGAAGTATATAAACTTAGTGGTAAACGTTTAGGTTGTTTTTGTAAGCCTTCATCTTGTCATGGAGATATTCTTGCAAACTTTTTGAATAGTCAAGATGATGGTAGATAATAATAAACTTTACACCCCAGTGGTAAAAACTCCACTTTTGTGATATAATCTAAAATCATAAAAGTGGAGACTAAAAATGCCAACAAGAATACGCATAGACCTAGCAGGTTATCATCATATAATAAATCGGAATAAAGAGGTCAAGTGAACGCAAGCATAAGTAATATTTTACTCATTCATAACATCCTCCCTCACATTAACCTACTTTCATCTTCTCCACAGGTTGAACCAAAACTTCCAAAGGTAAATGTAATCCTTTAGCTAAATTGTAAATCATATTTAAAGAGAGTCCAACTTTACGGTTTAAAACTTCAGATACTTTGCTTTTGTTTCCAATGTAAGGCACGAGATCTTGTTGCTTTAGATGCATCTGTTCCATACGAAGTTTTATGGCTTCTACGGGGTCTGGTTCACTAATTGCCCAAGCTTTCTCTTCGTATTTTTCAATAAGTAGTACTAATACTTCAAGTTCATCACTCTCTATTGTTCCCATTGCTGGGTCTAGTTCCATTAATGTATCAACTCTATCAAGAGCTTTATCGTAGTCTGTTTCATTGTGAATAGGTCTAATACTCATTTTATATCTCCTCTGCATTTATTTTGTCATATTGGGCATGTGTCCCAATAAACTTTACACGGACAATTTTTCGTTTATAGTCAATATGAACAATTAACCGATAATCATTACCTTTGATATTAAAAACGACTCGATTGTCTTTTAAGAAAGAGGCAGAAGCATAAATCTTTTTAATATCATCAGGAGTTTTCCATTCCAATTTTCGTGCATCAGCGTGCCAAACTTTTAAAGCAGTTTCACCTCCCCTAAACTATCGTTTTGATATTATTATAATCTAAAAACGATAAAAGGAGATAAAGTGTTTGTCAATCGAGAGAAAGAGTTACAGCGATTAGAAGATGAATACAAAAGCAGTAATTTTAGATTTACCGTACTTTATGGTCGCAGACGTGTGGGGAAGACGACACTGCTTAAAGAGTATATTAGCTCTAAACCTCATATCTATTTTTTGGTGACACTTGAAGCTCTACCTATTGTGCTGAAACGCTTTCAACATTTGGTTGCTGATTTTTTAGAAGATACGTTTTTTAGAGGGCTAGAGGTCAAAAGTTTTGAACAGATTTTTACCTATCTAGCCAAAGAGAATATTTCCCAAAAAATTATTGTTGTGATTGATGAGTTTCAATATTTGGGAAAACTTGATGGCTCTATCCCTTCGCAGTTTCAATATATTGTTGATGAGGTGCTTAAGAGTAAAAAGATACATCTGGTTTTATGTGGTTCCATTATCTCTATGATGTATGAACAGACGCTCTCTTATAGCTCCCCACTTTATGGACGGCGAACGAGTAGTATTAAATTGGATGCACTTGGCTTTGAGTATCTTACAGACTTTTTCCCCCATAAAAATGAGATTGAACTGATTGAGTTGTATAGTGTACTTTATGGTGTTCCTAAATATTTAGAGATATTCAAAGAGAAGCGTGACTTGTTTAAGAGTATTGAAGACAATATTTTAGATAAAAATGCTTTTTTATATGAAGAGCCTCGTTTTATTCTACAAAATGAGGTCAATGAGCCGATGACCTATTTTAGTATTTTAGAAACTATTGCCAATGGTGAACATAAAATAGGGAATATTGCAGGAAAATTGGAAAAAAATGTACAAAATATAACTTCGTTTATGAGTAAGTTGATGGAGTTGGAGATTGTCTATAAAGAGGTTCCTATTACCGAGAAGTACCCCAATAAAAGTAAAAAAGGACTCTATTTTATTAAAGATAACTTTTTTCGATTTTGGTTCTCTTATCTGTTGCCCTATAAGAGTCAATTAGAGATGGGGAACCGTAACTATGCTATCGTGAAGATAAAAGAGAATTTTTCAGGTTTTGTGGCTAAAGTCTATGAAGATTTGGCTGTAGCGTATACATTGAAAAATTATCCTCTTTTAAAATGTGGGCGATGGTGGAGTAAAAATGATGAGATAGATGTGGTTGGCGTAGGAGAAGATTTTATGTTGGTAGGCGAGTGTAAATACAGTAATAAAAAAGTAGGAACCGATATACTTTTAGCGTTAAAAGAGAAATCTACCAAAATAGAATTAAAACTGCCCATTAAATACTATCTGTTGTTTTCTAAAAGTGGTTTCACCGATGATTTAATTGCGATAAGCCAACAAGAAAATGAGGTTGTTTTATTGGATTCTATAGTATAACTCTTAAATTAAACAATGCCGTAATCCTTGACTCGTGTCCATCCATCATCTTTGAAAATAATATTTAATATCTCTATAAAGTCATAAATTTTAACCTTATAAGGGTATAATTTATGATAAACCTAAAAGAAGCAGATGAAATTATTGAAAAGTTATTAACACTTTTTGAAGTGTCAGCTGTAACCAAAGAGGTACTCATAGAAGCCTCAAAAAACAATGGTCTTGATTATGAAGACAGTGTTATTTATACGGCTTCTAATTATTCTGAGATTGATATCATTGTGACAAGAGATAAAAAGGGTTTTAAGGAGTCAAAAGTATCTGTATTGAGTCCTAATGAGTTTTTGGCATTTTTTAGGGTGAGATAAGTAGTATTTAATGAAGTTTCTTTAATTAAAAAGGAATTTCATCTCTTGTGATATTAGGTGTTACATTGCAAACTGAACACTCTCGAAAGCCTAATGAATCTAAGATTTTGTTATTAAAGGTTAAGGCTCTATTGTATTTTGTCTGATAAAAGGTCATAAGCATATCTTTTAAAATTTTTTTTGCTTGGTGAAACTCCCTAATAGGTTAATGTAGTCTTGTATCTTTTTCTGTAGATATTATATTTTCTACTTTATATTCTGGGGCATAACGATACTTTTGCAATTTATCTGCGAATTCAAAATCGAAATAGAAGCGTAGTTGAGTATATTTGTTTTTAATTTTTTCTTCTAAATCAAGTTCTACTTTTTTATTCTCAAAGTTTTTATGTCCTGAATTTACCCTATGAATAGGTTCATAAGTACGTTTGTCTATATTTTTAAAATCTTTTTTCATCCACTCACAGTGTCCTGTAAACTAAAAATATGACGAGTAAAAGAGCTTAAAATGATAGAAATTGAAACATTAATTATGTATAAATAGGAATAATGATAAAATTTGAATAAAAAGGATTGCTGTGTGTAATTTATCAGGAGTGATATTATTTTGGACATTAGTTACATATGTTTTAACTTTAATGTTTGTATCATATGTAGGTGTATATCTTACTTATGTCGCTGTTCCTACAATCATAGTTACAGGAACAATTTATTATTTTTGTGAAAAAAAAGAAGAAAAAGATTAAATTTTTACTAGCTCTATATTTTCATCTAATTTTTTCAAAACTTGACTTTTTAAAGAAGTTAATTTATCTTTAAGTGAAGAAGTAGCTTTTTAGGGTTCGCCTTTTATAGATACAACTACTAAAAAAATAGTTATTAGAATAAACCAAATTCCTCTGTTTTCCGATGATTTTATTTTTAATAAAAACCCTGTACTAATATTATATACGCCAATAAAAATAGAAGCACCTACAAGTGTGGATTCTCCAAACGAAATACCTTGAGCAACTAATGCAACTTTTAATGCTACAAATGCAATATAAGCAATTATAACAGCAATTATTCTATAAATTATTTTTTTGAAAATTGATTTGTCTAAACTTTTATTTTCGTCAATATCATTTAGTTTTGATTCTGAATTAGTAGAAGTTTGTTTTTTTAAATTTTCAATTTCTTCAACCTTTATTTCAACTCTTGTTCCACAATTAGTACAAAATTTAGCATTTTCTTCTAGTTCAGAATTACATTTATCACATTTAAACATTATGCTTTTTCACCATTCATTAGTTTTATTTTCGCTTTATCAAATTCTTCTTTAGTAATTAACTCTTTTTCTAGTAAATCATTCCATT
>CACVAZ010000017.1:4228-9533 GCA_902727995.1 uncultured Sulfurovum sp. | reverse complement strand
CAGAGAAAATATGTTGATTACAGAACTCTTCATTCATAAATTCAGTTACAATTTGTGCATAATTATAGGCATCTTTTTGTGTTTCAAATGACATGTTATTTTTGTATTCACTTTTTTTAAAACAGGCACATTCTTTTTCCATTTGTACGGTATACATAAAGTCTTTCCTTTTGATTAGGGGCTAATTATTATTAGCATCATAGCATTCTTTACTTATTGTCATATGCACCCTCTAATTAATTTTTAAATAAGCTATAATTTCAAAAATACTCCAAGGAAAATACACAAATGTCTGAACAAACGGATACCCCTAAAGAAAAAATATATTATGATCAAAGATCTATGACCCTAAGAACGACTCAAAGTCTTTATTTTGTTCAAGAACATGACAAGACAGTATTGCTTGGATTACTTCTAAATAAGCATAAAGAAAAACAAATTCTTATTGTTGTAAAAAGTAAAAAGAAAGCAGATGCACTAAATAAGTTTTTAATTTCACAAGAGTTTAAAGCCCTTGCTGTTCATGGAAACCATAGAGAAGCACAACAAAAAGAAGCTGGAACAGCGTTTAATCTAGGAACACTCAATGTTATCATCACTACGAATATGATTTTAAAAACATTAGATTTGGAAAACATTAAACTTGTTGTCTCTTATGATTTACCAGAAACACCTGTGGATTATTATACACATTTAGCGTCTATGAAAGAACTTGGTGAAGCCTTTGCACTGGTAAGCCCAGCAGATCAACCATTCCTCTCCGACATAGAATTTAATATGAAACAAGAAATCGAAGAGAAAATCTTAGAAGAGTTTGTTTCTTCATCAGCTCCTTCTAACAAAGGCAAAGCAAAAAAAGATAGACCGAAGAAACCTAGACATCGTAAGACTCAAAGTAAAAAAGCATAAAAAGTAAGTATGAAATTTTCAAATTTAAAACTAAGTACACCTTATTTAAATCTTTTGTCTATTTTTTATGAAAAAGTAGAGCCTACACCTTTAGATAAACCTTTTCTTATCTCTATTTCAAAAAGTGCTTCACAACTTTTGGGGGTTGATGAAGACTTGGCTTTAGACTCTAAGCTACTAGAGATTGTAAATGGGGAACAAAAACTAGAAGGGTCTGAGCCTTTCGCCATGTGTTATGCTGGACATCAGTTTGGTGATTTTACAGAACGTTTGGGTGATGGAAGGGTCATAAACTTAGGTAAAGTCAATGGGCAAAACCTACAGCTAAAAGGTGCTGGACTTACACTTTATTCTCGTTTGGGTGATGGTAGAGCAGTTTTACATTCGTCTATTCGCGAGTATCTTATGAGTGAAGCGATGCATGGTCTTGGCATTCAGACTTCTCGTGCTTTAGCACTCATAGGAAGTGATACTGATGTGGTAAGAGACACAAGAGAAAAAGGGGCAATAGTTTTACGTCTGTCTCCTACATGGGTTCGCTTTGGAACGTTTGAGTATTTTTATTCCATCAGAGAATATGACAAACTTCGTGAGTTGGCTGATTATGTGATTGATGAAAGTTTTTCTTATCTTAAAGCCAATGAAGAGGCTGAAGAGCTATATTTAAAAATGTACGCTGAGATAGTAAAAAATACAGCAAGAACCATTGCCAAATGGCAAAGTGTTGGTTTTAATCATGGTGTTATGAACACAGACAATATGAGTATAGATGGCAGAACCATAGACTATGGACCTTTTGCATTTTTAGATGACTACGACCCAAATTTTGTTTGTAACACTACAGATACTCAAGGGCTTTACAGCTTTAGAAACCAACCCAGTGCTGCTCGATGGAATTTAAACATACTAGCACGTGTACTTTCTCCTCTTATGGATTATGAGTTGTCTGAAGAAATACTTACTAATACATTTTGGAGTACCTACACACAGATTTACATGGAAATAATGTATGCAAAAATAGGACTAGAAATAGAACATACTGAAGATAAAGAACTGGTGGAAGGGATGATTAGAACCTTAGGCAGTTCTAGTATAGACTACACACTGTTTTTTAGAAAACTTTCTCGTTTTAATGGAGATAAATCAGATATCTTAGATGCTTGTGTAAACAGAGAACCTTTTGATAAGTGGTTAGATAAATACACTATTCGTTTAGAAAAAGAGACGCTTAGTATTGCCCAACGTCAGAGGAAAATGTTAGCTCTAAATCCAAAATATGTACTCAAAAATCATATTCTGCAAGAAGCCATAGAGAAAGCTAAAAAACATGATTTTTCTATGGTTAATGAATTATTAAAAGTAGCTTTAACTCCTTTTGATGAACATCTAACTTTAGAATATTTGTGTAAATTAGCACCTATGAATTCTAAAAATATGCAACTTTGTTGTTCATCGTAATAAAATGCAAAAAAAAATTAACACCTTCATAGCAGATGCAGTATTTAACAAAGAAGGTGAAGAACCCATAGAATTTTATTTAACAAGCTTACAAAATCTTTATAGACGTAAGCTTGTCCCCTCGATACATAGGCCTCATAAGCTTGGATTTAATGCCATATTTATAGTTACAAAAGGTAAAGGTATACATACAGTGGACTTTGTTCCGTACAGTTATCGAACAGGGACTGTTTTTTTTATAGCCAAAGATCAAGTTCATACTTTTAAAACAAGTCCAGACTCTGATGGCTATCTTTTAGCTTTTACTGACACTTTTTTTAATCGTCTTATTGTCAATAAAAACTTAAACATACTCTATGAGATATTTGATTATATTTATTATTCTGCGAAAATACAATTGGATGAGCGTATTTATGAAGATGTGCTAAAACTCACTCAGGTCTTAGAAAAAGAGTACTCCATAGAAATGGATAGTTTCAAAGAACTCATACTTGGTCCTCTGCTTCAAGTGTTGATACTTAAATTGAGTAGAGAACGTTTATCTCAAAAGTTACCATTGGAGGGCAAAGAAAAATTTTTATATTTACAATTTAAAAAACTTTCATTAGAACATAACTATACTTTACATGTTAATGACTATGCAAAGATGTTGAATGTTTCATCTAAGACTTTAACTAATATGTGCAATAAGTATTTTGGAAAATCTACTAAAAAGTATCTTGATGAACATCTTATTTTACAGATAAAAAGGTTTTTACTAAATGAAAGTTTAACCATTGAAAATATAG
Organism: uncultured Sulfurovum sp.; assembly: GCA_902727995.1. Classification (GTDB taxonomy): domain Bacteria; phylum Campylobacterota; class Campylobacteria; order Campylobacterales; family Sulfurovaceae; genus UBA1140. The sequence continues at coordinate 6,378 of CACVAZ010000017.1, read as the reverse complement.
CAGATAAACTTTGTTTTGATGAGTCGACCAATATGGTAAAATTTTTTAAACGCTATGAGGGTCTAACCCCTTCACAATTTACCAAAGAACACTCTGAACACTCTTTTTAGAGAATTTTCTGTTTTTTACCATAAATTTTCCTCTTTCTACCTTTCTCTTATACCTTTATTTCTTATATACTTAAAAATCATAAAATAAAGGAAGAAACATGAAAAGAAGATTAATCAAATTATCGGTACTTACAGCACTTCTCCTCTCAGGAAATGTAGCTTATGCACAAAATGATGGAAAAGAAGACCTAACGATTTATCAAGTTGAAAAAAGACTAGATACTTATACTCGTCCTATAACATTTACCCCCACAAAAGCTGTACCCATTAATGGTGCTATTTCAGAAAATATTATTACAACGACACAAAATATTTTAAATAAAGAAGCACCTTTTCTTAAAAAAGGAGTGGTTAAACCTGTCGGAGAAAATCAATTTTCAGCATGGGAAGCCACCAGTGACGAGGGTGGTCATGGACGTAATCAGACAGCACCAAACCCTTTAACCTATTATGCAGTTGGTTCATCTTCAAGTTTGTTAACGCAAGTTGAAAGAAGCATACAAATATTAGGGTTAGATGTTGAAGAAGTAAAAGTAGAATCAAAAATATTTTTTAGATGGTCTGATACCATGACAGACAAATGGACTGGATATACAGATAAAGTTATCTCCAATATTCTTATTAAAAGTAATGAATCTTCTGAGAAAATAAAAGCCTTAAAAGAAATGGCTATTAAAGCATGGGCAGTAGGTGAAGGTTTAGCAAACAAATCTACTATTGATGTGGGTATTTTAGTTAACACTGATGACTGGGCTGGACTCGAAGCACGTTCTGGTAAAGTGGGTTCTCCAATTTCTAAAGACAATGGTCGTACCATTACCAATGTAACGCCTGATTTAAAACTACAAACCATAGAAATAGAAAAAGATGCTTCTGTAGATATGCACAATTTTCCAAGTACCTTAGAGTTCAGTGAAATTGCTATTGCCGAATCTGCACATGATGATACTCGACCGTATATGCATAAAGTAAGAGCCAAATCATTAACAGAAAATTACGAAACTTGGGAGCTTTATTCTGATGATAGCCGTGGATATAAAGGAATAGACAAAGCACCAACCTCACGTGATTACTTTACTTTAGGTACTTCATTTTGTTTAATGAGTCAATTGACGGCTACTAAAGGGTTTTTTTATAAAAAAGGAATCAATATTAAAAATTATAGAGTTGAACATCAATTTAACTACCAACAAGACAATTTTATGACACCAGCTGTAAATGGGCATCTTGATGAGGTAATTACACGGGTTATTGTTACAAGTGATGCAGAAAAAGAGTCATTAATTAAATATGCTAAACAATCTCTTCGTATGTGTTTTGCAGGTGAGGGTATTCAAAATGAAACTGAAATGGAAACGAGCATTTATCTTAATGGAAAAATTGTTAAATAAAAGTTAGTATGGTCTAATCATCCCATTTAGGTTTTTAATTTTTTCCTTAATTTTTATGACAACTCTTTTTAGCTACACTACAGTTCGCATTTATTCCACTATGAGAAAGTAGAATAAGATTAAAAAAGGAAAGAGATGAACTTTGGTAAATTAGTTTCAGGTATAGTCGCTTTAGCTGTTTACTTAAGTCTTATATTTTTAGTACTATTTTTTTATAACATTCATCAAACTAAAGCTAAAAATTATGTTGAAAAGAATGCCGATAGAGTTACTGTTACTCTTGTAAATAGTGAAAAAACTGTTTTTAATAAAAATGATAAAGTTTCGAACCCTAAAAAACCAGTACCGATTGTAGTACCTCCTGTCATTCAAAAAAGTCAGCCTAAAAAACAAGCTCCTAAAAAACAAGCTCCTAAAAAAATAATTCCCCCCAAAATAATTCCAAAAAAAGTTATACCACCTAAAGTTGTACCTAAAAAAGTAACTCCTAAAAAGATTCCAAAAAAAGTAGTGCCACCCAAAAAGGTTATCCCCAAAAAGGTTGTTTCTAAAGAAGTTGTTCCACCTAAAAAGGTAGTTCCAAAAAAAGTTATACCACCTAAAGTTGTACCTAAAAAAATAGTTCCTAAAAAAATAGTTCCTAAAAAAA
>CACVAZ010000017.1:0-4128 GCA_902727995.1 uncultured Sulfurovum sp. | reverse complement strand
CCTAAAAAAATAGTTCCTAAAAAAATAGTTCCTAAAAAAACTGCCAAAGATCTTTTTTCTTCTATCAAAACAGATACACCGAAGAAAACAGTAGTGCAGAAGACACCTATTAAAAATACGCCAAAATATCCTGTAAGTGAGCCTAGCTCGATTAAGCATAATTCATCTGTTACTGACAGAATTCGAGCAACCCATCAAAGTGGACGTGTCTCTAATGCCAATGCTGAAAAAGGGATAGAGAATGCCTATATTGCAAAAGTAGAAAGACATATGATGAACTGGAATGCCGTTGGTGCTAAAGGACAGTGGGTAACCATAAATTTAACCATTTTTAATAGTGGAAAATTTAGGTACACCTCTTTAGGTGTTTCTGGAGCAATGCAGAGCAGTTTAAAACAGTATTTAAATACTTTAAATCGAATGGGTTTAGGACGACATAAGAAGTCATCGCCTTATTCAATTCAGGTACGATTTAGAGTAAGATAAGTATTTATTATTGTTCACTCCTTAGTACAATTATATTACAATATCAAAAACAAAACAAAAAGGATATCTATGAGATATATATTATTTTTTCTACTTACACTTAACTTGTATTCGTTTGATGCAGTGTTAGACATAGAAAAAGATGTGGAGACAAAAGCAACAATATCGTTAATGGAAGATAGTTCAACAGCAGGTAGTACCGTAAACCATTCTAAAATGTTTTCTGTCTTGTTAAACGACTTAAAAATTTCTGGTCATTTTACTGTTGACACACAGCTCAGAAGAGGAAGCTTTGATGATGCTTTTGTTCCTGTTGAATTACATGATAGAGAATATCTTTTAAAATATAAATATGGTGCATCAGGAACAACTTTAAGTGTAAAATTAATTCGCGTGGCTGATTCATTTATGGTGTTTCAAAATAACTATTCAGTTAATGCAATGGCACGTTATCCTTTTTTAGCACATAATGCTATTGTAGAATTTAACTCTGTTTTGGGGTTTGAAGATATTTCTTGGATGAAAAGAAACATACTTTTTTCAAAATATACTAGTTCACGAAAAAGTGAAATTTGGATTGCAGATTATACCCTAAGTTTTGCCTCAGTAATTTTACGTGGAGGACTAAATCTTTTCCCCCAGTGGGCTAACCTTTCTCAGAGTGCTTTTTATTATACTTCTTATAATTTAGCCATACCAACACTGTATAAAGTAGATATGAATTCTGGTGCACGTCAAAAAGTTATTGCCTCTGAGGGGATGCTTGTTGCTTCAGATGTTAGTCGAGATGGAAGTCGAGTACTTTTAACCATGGCACCTCAAGGACAGACAGATATTTATGAGTTTAATGTAAATAATAAATCAAAAAAACGTTTAACAACTTTTTCTGGTATCGATGTTAATGGTAAATACATTGGCGATGAGAGTCAAATAGCATTTGTTTCAGACAGAGTAGGGGGTGCGAATATTTATACTAAAGCGATTGGTTCACGTTCAGTTTCACGTGCAGCACGTTATGGTAATAATAACAGTTCTTGTGATGCTTTTGGTCAACATATACTTTATTCTGTAAAAGAGGGAGGTTCTTCAAATATTTATTTAGGTTCAGTTTCGAGTTCGTATGTACGACCATTAACGTCTAACGGTCGTAATCAACTACCACGCTTTTCTGCTGATGGAAAAGTAATTTTATACATTAAGGAAAACGGTGGAAGAAATTCGATAGGCTATATGAACTTAGCTACAAAACAGAGTGCACTTTTCCCTATGAAAAGTGGAAAAATACAATCAATTGATTGGTAGATTGTAATTTAAATCAAAGGAAGAAGAATGAAGAAACAGATACTATTCGTAGCAACAATAACATTGTTAATGACAGGGTGTGCTCAGAAAAAGTTAAACACAACAGATGGAAATGTTGTCGATATGAATGGCATTGTACCAGGAACGAATGGCACAAACTTATATGAAAATGTTGATCCTATGGGGCAAGGAAATGGTATTTATGGTCAAGAAAATGGTATGATGAGTGGTCAAGATAGTATCTACGGTCAAGAAAATGGGATGTATGGAGATTCTGGTGTTCAAAATATTTATTTTGCTGTTAATCAATATAACATTACTTCAGAAAAATTAGGTCAAATTTCTCATAATGCAACCTTGTTACGTAACAGTGGTAAAGTTAAAATTGAAGGTCATTGTGATGCTTCTGGTTCAGATGAATATAATTATGCATTAGGACTTCGAAGAGCTAAAGCAACTAAAGATGCTTTGATATCGAATGGGATTTCATCTAATAATCTTGTTTTAGTGAGTATGGGTGAAAGTTCACCAGAGTGTGTCATGAGTTCATCAGCTGATTGTTATGCTAAAAATAGACGTGTTGAATTTAAAGTAATGCAATAAATAGACATTAAAAATAAATATGATTTGGAAAACAAATGTTAAATAAAAATAAAATAATTTTTGTTGGTTCTATGGCTATGGCTTCATTGCTTTATGCTAATGAGCCATCGGTTTATGGAGCTGGTGACATTAACAGTGCTAGTCCCTATGGATTAACTAAAACAGAACAAGCTGTACTTGAAAATAAAAAAACACTTCAAATGCTTTACAATACAATGACAGAGCAACAACGAAAAATTGATGGTTTAACGACTGTAATAGAGGGACAAAATAGAGAAATTCTTGAACTTAAAGAACAGTTGGTTGCTACACAGCAAATACAAACTACTTCTGCTAGAGATGAGAACTCTACATATTCTATTCTTCTTGAGTTAGGTCAAACTGTTGATCAGATTAATAATACTTATGTTTCAAGGGATGAATTAAAAAAAGTGTTGGCAGGAAGTAGACCAGATTCAGATATTGGTTCTCCGATTGAGAGTAACTCTGCAGACATTTACCGTAAAGGTGTTCAACTTTTTGGAAAACGAAGTTATGAAGCTGCTAAAGTTTATTTTGAGCAAACAGTGGCTGTAAATTATAAAACAGCACCTTCAAACTATTACTTAGGTGAGATTGCTTACTATACTCATAATTATAAAGATGCTGTTGGTTACTATAAGTTAAGTGCTGCACTTTATGATCAAGCCTCTTACATGGACGTACTTTTTTTACATACGGCTATTGCCTTAGATAAAACTGGTGAGAAAGCACAAGCACAGAGCTTTTATCAACATGTAATAGATACTTATCCTAATAAGAAATCAGCGTCTATTGCAAAAAATAGAATGTAATACTTCTTGTATAAGTCACAAATAAGTTTGCTTTGCTATCATGTGGCAAATTTATAATTAGGAGATTCTATGACTGTTACTAATGAAAACTGTGTTGTAGGTATTGAGTACGAAGTAAAAGAAGCTGGAACAACAGAAGTTGTTGATTCTAACAAAGGTTCAGGGCAACCTTTAGAATTTATTATGGGTAAAGGGCAGGTTATTCCTGGTCTTGAAAAAGGTTTGTGTGGTATGGGTAAAGATGAGTCTGCTGACTTAATGATTCCTGCTGCTGATGCTTATGGTACTTACAATGAAGAAGCGATTCAAACTTTACCAATTGATCAATTTGAAGGGGTAGAGCTTAAAGAGGGGCTTACTCTTTATGGTCAAAGTGAAGATGGTCAAACGACTCAAGTAATTGTTAAGTCATTTACTGAAACAGATGTTGAGATTGATTTTAATCACCCAATGGCTGGTAAAGATCTAATGTTTTCTGTAACGGTAAAAGATGCAAGAGAAGCGACAGCTGCAGAAGTAGAAGCAGGTGTTGTTGGTGCTGGTGAAGAAGCTACTACTGGTGGTTCTTGTGGTACAGGTTGTGGTTGTCACTAGTAACAATTAGAATGCATCCATGTTTTATTGTGGCATGGATGGATGAATTTATTACTTGTATAAATTTTATCTTTCCTTTTTTAATTTCTTAAATCTTTTTCTAATTTTTAGCATATACAAATAGATTCATGAATAAAAATACTCATATTTTATAAGATTAAGAAGTTTGAAAAAAATTTAGGAATTAGAAAAATACAAAAAATTGTGTTTATATAATATTTTTAAGAAAGAAGCTAACAACTGTGCGAAAACACAGTTGCTAAAACTTAAGCTGTCACAAAAAGAGATTCTACGGGTTCAACGTGAGAAG
>CACVAZ010000016.1:3431-9598 GCA_902727995.1 uncultured Sulfurovum sp. | reverse complement strand
AGCCAAAAAAAAGAGAAAGCCTAAGCTATGGGCTTTCCCTCTATTTTTACTTAATCTAAACTTAGCTTAAAAGTTTGTAAATTCTTTTGGATTAAAAACGCCCTACAAAGCCCTTAAAATTGGACTTAATGCCTTTTATGACGTGAGCGAGTTCTAACGCCTGTTCATTGATAATCGTTCTTCTTATCTATTTAAAGCTTCAACTATCTCTTTAAAAATTGGTTTCATTATTTCATGATGTCCAATTTTTTTACCTATGCCATTTTCACTATGAACCATAATTACAAGACTATAGCGTTTACCTTTGACTTTAATTGCACCAGCTACCCACTTACTTTGTGTTAACTTTTTTTCATTAACCACTTTATCTGTTGTACCACTTTTCATAAATAGGGGTTCATAGCCATCAATACTTTTAAACCCTTTTAATGTTCCATTAAACTTAGAATCAAGAGCTGATTTTAATACTGTTTGCATGTATATTTTTGTATTTTTATCAAACATTTTACGAGTTTTTGAATCTATTTCTTTTAAGAAAAGTGAATTTTTTTCTCCTCCATTTATAAGCTTTGACTCTTTAACAATCTTATATTTTAATGACTCCATAATATGTGCTTCATGATAATTCAACTGCTTTTCATAGAGTAAATGTGTTAATTTATGAACAGATTTTTGTAAACCATAAGGGGTACTATTGGTTAATCCAAAACTTAGTTCATATTTTAAGGTCACATTATTATCTCGACTCAAATTAAAGCTTTCATAGATTTCCTGAAGTTTTTCATCATCAATTTTATTTTTTATTAGATGAATACCCTTATTATCTTTAACAACATATTTATCAAAAGCTGACATCATTGGTAAATTCTTTGATGCTCCAAAAACCTTTCTTGCACTGTATATATTGTTCTGGCTATTGTCTTGACACTCTCCTCCCATACTCCCATCAGCGTTATGAAGATTTTGAAATGCTTCATTACAATAAAAATAATCATATTTATCACCTCGATTTCCTAATGCAATCGCTTCAAATATTTTTGAAATACTCCCTATTCTTCTTTTATCATGCGTATTTCCTCGTTTATAAATATACTTTATTGCTCCTTTTTCATCAACAACACTTATCCAAATGTTAGCTTGTTTTTTCTCACTTTTAGCATCATCGTCCAAATTAACATGAAGCCTAGAAGCCAATTTAGTTTCTACATTTTGAAAAGCTTTATTCACGCTGTCTTTAAATGAAATATTTTTAGGCGTATCAATGGTGATTTTTACTTCTGTTATTAAATGATTGGGATAAACTATTTTGTACTTCTCTGTTTCATGCCGTAAAATAGACATGGAGGTACCAGCCCAATCCCATATGCGAGAATTAGGGTTTCCAATTAGCAATTGACCTTTAGTATCTTCTGCTAACATACTTTTATAGAAAGCAAGAGGAACTCTGGGTTTATCCGTACAATCCCAATTATCAATATCTTGAATTAATGCTTCAACTTTCGTTGGATTTTCTGCAAAATAAGTTTTTATGTCTATTTTAGAACCATTTTTAATTTTTTGACATTTATTTTCATGAGCTTTACCATTAAAGTAGTGTGTATACTTATACATATTAGTCAATAAAATTTGTTCAAATTCACTAAGATCCTTAGGTTTTTTTCCAAAAACCATCGCAGCAACACTCTCGATGCCATAAACACTTCCTGCTGAAACCAAAGACGGAGAATACATTGCAACCCATCGTTTAAACTCTTCACCATCATTTTCTCGTAGATTATGATAAAAAGTTTTTGCCTCATCGAGTTCTTTGTATTTTCTTAAAAGTGTATTTAACTTATTTAGAGATGTCTGATTTCTAAAATAGTCTTGACCATAAAAATTTTTAACCAACTGTTGTGAAAGGGAACTACCCCCTCCTCTTCGGTGTAGAATAGCACTAGGAATTCCAATAACATCAATTCCATTAAAAGCTCGTGGAGAGCTTAACAACCCAACTAAGCCTGTACTGCCATTTGTAAACTCTAAATACTTATCTTCTCTAAATTTTAAAACATCCCAATAAAGTGGAGGAACACGCTCTACATAAAATATCCCTCTGTTGACTTCTACATCTCTATTGACCAAGCCTCCTATCATATTATCTGTAGCATCATAAATTTTTATGGCAATACGTTTAATATGCTGGTCAAAGATAACATTTTTCCATTTTTCTTGATTGGGCTTACCTAAAATGACATACATATAAATTAGAAAAATTGTAAGTAATGAAATAGTCATAAGAATCAACATTTTTATGACGAGGTGTTTACCTTCCAAAAGATAAACAATAAACTTAGGCAACCAATACGGTAAAGTAATTAACCAAATAAAAGGTAAAACCATTAGCATCCACTCGGCATAAAAGGGGAAATATTTAAGTTGAAATAACCACATCTTTTCTTCTAATACACTTTTAATATGACTACTATACATGAGTAGCTCCTTCTACGATATTTTGTAAAATAAATTGATTAAACTTCTTTTTCTTTATTCTATAAACCCTAAAAGTATGACCAGCATAAGTCTCTTTTAAATGCTTATTAAAATACTTATTAAAACGTTCTGACTTTCTATCATTGATATAAAGTTTTGCCAATTTTTGTTGTTGCATGTAAAGCATTAATAATTTCAAATTAGCGACCTTTTTATTATCTAGAGCATCATCCACATCATTAGGCACAGCAATAAGATAACTACTATTTAACTCTGCAATAAATAGTTTTAAACTGCCTAATACCTCATTAGGATACTTACCATTTAAAATATCTTTTACCGTCTCTATGGGAACCAAATCTTCTTTTGGCTCTTTACCATAAAGGGTAATCAATAAAATAAGAAAATCAATCACAAAACCTGCAGATACAGCATAAATATCATCATAAGTTATATCATTGGCTTCACTCATCTCATCTGTATTTTTAATCTTATCAGAGGGACTAACCAAAGCTTTTAATACCAAGGCTGTTCTACCAAAAAGCTTTTTGGTATCGCTCATATCGAAAAAATTCAATGTTTTAATAGACTTTAATGCTCTCACACGATGAATAACACGTTTTGCACCAATTGTAAAATCTCTATCCATACAAGACTGCATGGTAGTAGAAGCCGTTTTTTTATTAAAAACGCTAATATGATTACGACTTTTCCCACTTCTCTCTTCAAGCATTGATTCTAAACTTTTTAATGTTTGACTATTAAAATATTTAATATTGATTTCATTGATTTTATCATTCACTTCTCTATTAAATTGACTTACGTTACCTTTAGGATTAAAAGTTTCTAAATAACGTGAAACCTGATTAATTTCATCATCTAATTCATTTTTTAATTTATGAATATCTTCAGAATAACTTTTAGTATATTTCGCATCATCAGCTCTAAGCCATGTATAAACACCCTCACCTGAACCAACAGAAGGATTACAAGTACCTCCATACCTCCTCTCTTTATTTGATTCTGTTTGAGAGTACTCTGAAAGCATGGTTAAACTATTTTCCATAACAATAAAAGACTGCTTCGCTTCTAATAAACTCTTTTTTACTTTGTTTAATTGTAAAGCAGAACTCCGTTTAGCATAATCTTCTGCAGAAAACTCTTCATACCAATAAGAAAAGCTAAAGGTAACACTAAGAACCATTGTGATTATGTAAGTCAACAGTAATGCTATAGATTTAATCCAATATTTTTTAAACATATCTTGAATATAAAATGCATTAATACTAAATACCAAGGTAAACTGTAAAACACCTACCAACACAGCCATAAATACTTGTAATACATAATTGTTGTTTGAAACCCCTGAAAGCTTCAATAACCCCGTATAGCTTGTATAAAAAGAGATTACAGAAAATAAAAATAGCATTATTACTAAACTTATTTTGTCTCTTTTTCTCTTTTTTTCAATCCTTTGTTTTTTACTCTCCATTATTTTCCCCTAAATTAAGATAAAGCATTATCTCAAAAAAAATAGACAAAAACTGTCCCTAAGAAAATAATTTAAAATTTTAAGTAAGTCCTTAAATCATCTCGTAATTTATCTTCCAAAGATTTTGGAGACAAAATCTTAATCTCAGGTAACCATCTTTTTACAAAAGGAAGAATCTCCATAGACTGTGTATACTCGACCGAAAAAATAACCGAACCATCAGCACAGTTTTCAATAAACAGTTCAGAACTAAAGTGTCGTTTCATATGGGGTTTAAAATATTTAGCCACTTTAGGTGAAGCTTTTAACTTGGTGATATTTTTAGGTTTATCATACCTACTCATAGGGTTTTGAAACGTTTTTAAAAAATCATAATACGCCATTAATATCTCATCAGGTACATCTTTTACATAGCTCTCTTGACCATCAATCTGAACATTTTCAATAAAAAACACCCGTAAAAATCGTACACCTATCTTAGCATCCACAATGGCTATATACCAGTTATACTGCATGAAAATTAGCTTTAAAGGAATGGCTTTTTCATGCACTCTGGGTTTATCATAAACATAATTGATCTGAACATATTGCTTTTTCATAATGGCATTTTTTAGTGTTGTGAAAATATCTTTTTGTTTTTGATTTTCTAGCTCTTCAAAAGGAGAATTTTTATAAAAAAAGACCTCTTTGTCTTTCTTAGATATTGCATAATCAATATCGCTAAATATATTACTGTCCCAACGTTCAAGTAAATCAAAAAACCAATACAAATCATCTCTATTCGTCATGATTTTTTCAAAAATATAGCTAACATCCAGCAACTCATAGCTTTTGTTTTGAGCTTTTTTGACGCTAATAATATTAGGATAAAGTGTTGACAAGTCTTCTAAGTGTCGACCCAGTGTCTTGGTTGTGTAGCCTAATGATTGGGCTAATGCCTTATCATTTGCATTGAGTACTTTACGTTCAACCAACAGTTGCATGAGTGTAAAAATACTCTTAACTTTTTTATCTATTGCCATTAAAACCCCTCACCTAAAGTGCGTTGTTTCTCTTTTTTACGATTATAAGTCTTTTTACTTTTAACCACTCTGCTTACAGGATTAAAGCCCCAAGTTATACGTGTTTTTAACCTTTTTAACCTTTTCATCATTTTCCTTTATCATGAATATTTATAGTAGAGTTCGTGAAAAACTAGGAAACGATGGCTTTCGCCTCGTCTTATTCGGAACTAAAGTTAAAGTCTCCGATTCCAAAGAGTTTTGCAAGATGTCTAGTATAACAAAGAAAATGGACAAACTCTGTCCTCTAAAAAGTTAGTCGTTTTAAAATAGCATGGGTATCAAGCGTGGAAGTTCCCATGGTCTTAGAAAATCGTCCCAAATCATCACAAGTATTTAATTCGACTAAGTGTTTAAAAAGTTGAGCATTATTTTTAAACTTCTCAACAATTTTTTCAACATCATGCTCTTTGTATAAGTAAGCATGTAACTCAATAAGGTCAATCGCTTCTACTGCTTCAATCATGGTCAATATCTTTTTTTCTACCAAATCAGCCACCAAAGGTTCTGCCATTTTTGCAGAGAGTGCTTCATGACCAAAAAACTGAACATGGTTATTTTCCATATTAATGTTACGGGAGGGTGGTTTACCTATGTCATGCAGTAATGCAGCCACTTGTACTACTTTGTCATAACCATGAAGCTCTGCTATTTTACACACCATCATGGTATGCGACCAACAATCTCCCTCTACATGATAAGGGTTCGTATCGTTCTCATCAAAGTTATGATTACATTCTAAAAGTGAACGTTTGAGTTCTGGGTAAGTTATTTGAAACCATTGGAGGAGTTCTATCATTTATCTATCCTATTTTTGTTTTAGTATAACAAAACAAGAGGACAAAAAATGTCCTATTTAGAAAAACCCAAGTGAAAACCCCTATCGTATATAGGCTATGAAAAAATATCTTTAAGTTTCAATCTATTTAACAGCGTTATTTTATGGAACTTTGCGAAAAAGTTTCTAAACCTAGAAAAAACTATATTCTAACTTAGCTTGTTTTTTTCTTAAGATTTTTTATCTCTTGAACACTTAATCCTGTTGTTTTAACAATAAAGTCCATATCCATGTTGACTAATAATAAGTTTTTAGCGATTTCTATTATCTTTTTTTTACTCTCTTGTTTTTCTTGCTCAATCCC
>CACVAZ010000016.1:0-3331 GCA_902727995.1 uncultured Sulfurovum sp. | reverse complement strand
TATTTTTCAACATAACTCATTTTTATTCCTTTTTTATTTTATAAAATATTTTAACATAAAAAATTTCTTAGGGGGCTGTGTTTAAGAAAATAATACTCACTAAACCTGTCGAAGTAAAAATGGAAAAACCCCTATCCTATTACTACAGTCGGAGAATAGCTTATATCTTGGGCTATGAAAAAATATCTTTAAGTTTCAATCTACTTAACAGCGTTATTTTATGGAACTTTACGAAAAAGTTCGCAAACTCATGGTTTAGAATACACCAAATTGGCTTGTTTTTTCTTAAGGTGACTATATTTCGCTATTTTCTACTTCAAAAAAAGTTTGTAAACTGTTTTGTAGATTTTTTAGAAATATTTTAATCTTTCATTAAAAGACTATATAACTCTGCAAGTTCCAACTCTGTTGCTTTATTTTTTTCTCTTTTTTGTAAAACTGCTTCAATAGATGCAAAAGAGTCATCATTAATAAGGTCACAATAAGCATTATAAATATCATCACTGTCTATATCATTTTCTCTACCCTCAAATACCATTCTTAGATGCACATAATCATAATAAGGTAAATTTATTTTACTTGTTACGTATCTTTTTATAGCATCTTTAAACTCTTTAGAAAAACTAGCAGGTGTCTCTTCTAATACTTTTTGTTTCTCTTTTCTCTCTTTTATTAATTCACTTTTTTTATCCTCTTTGATAGAAAAAGATGTAATTGTTTCATTATTAAATAATGAAGTAGGATATTTTGTGATAACTGTTGGTAGTTCACTTACAAGAGGCAAACAACTTTTACTATTTTTCATCTCTCTAAAATCATCTATCTGTTGAGTTGGGTCAAGAATCAGATATTTCAATCTATTATCAATATTTAACTCTTTTGAAGCCATAGAAAAAAGCTCTTTTAACTGCTCTGATTCTAACCAATTATCATCAACATTCTCTACCATAACTTTTTCATAATCTTGTAGTAACTCAATTTGTGTTTCAACCTTCATGTCAATATCTATTGAAATTTTTCCAAAGCCATAGGATTTTGCCATACCAATATTATGATAAAAATCACTGCTATTTCCATGAAAAGTCAATGCTGATAAAATAGCTCCCAACTCCTCTTTGTTGAGATTATGGTATCGAAGTTTACCACTAAATGTAAATTCATTAAAATCTCCACTCTCTTTATTATAAGTACCTAGTGGCTGAAAACTTGTAGAAGAGTCTTCATCTGGACTATACTTTTTGGGATTTGGTACTTTTTGTTGTAGTGGATATCTTTTTCTTCCTCTAACTTCTGTTTTTTTATCCATGAGAGTATTATAGGTACTTCCCTTAATCGTTCCATTTTTTCTACAATCTTGCTTCATATAAATAGGATAATATGAGGCTCTTGGAGTTCCTAAAACAGTTGTAATGGTCTTAAATGGTTTAGGTTTACTATCTGCTTTAAAATGACTAAATTGAACTCGTCCTTTAAGTGCTTTATTTTCATCACTATCTACAAAACCAAAAATAGTTTGTGCCAAATCGGCTCTTTTATCAAAATGATTTTTAGATATAGCTTTTATTGCATTTTTTATACTATATTTATAAGGTAATTTATATAAATAAGAGAGACCAAAATGCTCAACCTCTCCATTGTTGTCTTTTTGAAAAAAGATAGGAATACTGTCTCCATTTTCTAATTTTTCTTTCCAAAATCCCCAATCAATAGACTCTATAGGCTGTGTTTTTCGTTCATCAAAATAAGCAAATTTAAAATTTTTAAAAATTTCTTCATCTAAAGTCAATGGTTTTTTACTTGACTCAAAAAAGATGAATTCATATATTTTACCTTTAGCATCTGCTCCCTCTTTTCTAGCACTTGATTGACCTGTTAAAACAATTTTTCCACTCTTCTGCGTACCAACAATATAAATCTCTTTACCATTGTCATTTTTTTTATGAGAAAAGTTTGTCGGCAACTCTATATCTTGCAACATAGAATATTTATATTTTGCTGTTTTATTGTACTCCTCTTTCTCATCAAAATTACCACTTCTAAAATGAGAAGCAAATGATTGGCTAAGATTGTCTTGTCTAATTCTTCCTGGAATTCCACAATCTTCAATTACATAAGTATTATTTATCTTTTTTAACCAACCACAAAAAGTATTTTTGGGTTTCATTTTTGACATATAAAAATTTTTAGAATCAGACATATCTCTCACTGCATAAGTATCATCATTAAACATACTCATTTTAGAAAAACTTAGTATCTCTAAAACAGAGCGAACCATACCTTTTACAGAAGAGCTTGGGATATAAGGTATACCTTTATGATTACAAAACTTTATATCCTCTTTCCCATCGCGAATAAAAATAGGACTCTTCGCCGTAATGGTAATATCTAGTACCCCACTTTGACTATCTTCAAAAGGTAGATCATGACTCACATCATTAGCCCAATCAGGGAAAAATACCTTCTCACTCAATGGTACAAAATTAAATGGTGCTGTTATCATTTTTCAACTCCTGCAAAAACTACTTTGTTCAACTTCAATACTTCAAGATTGGCACAGTTGTCATCTTGTTGAAGAGTCCAGATTTGAGCCATTTTTATTTTTAAATCATCAATACCATGATAGGTTTCAAGATTATCTAATGGAATATTTAAAGACTCATCTACAATCCATTCGGCATTAACTTGACGAATACTAAGAGAAGTAGAACCATTAAAAAAGTGAGCTTCTAAAATAAACCCCTCTTCATCTTTCACACTTGGATTATGGTCTATAAAAACATCTCGCTCTATATCAATGGGTCTATGAGAGAACTGAACGTAGCCTCTATAACCCCCTAAACCATTAATATAATTAATCACTTTACTTTTTTCGTTCAACATTTAACACCTCTCCATCTTTTATTATTTGACCTGTAAATACTCCATGACCTTTGGTTGTTGCTCCACCAAGAGCCAACACTCCTTTGCAAACATCATCTAAAGCCAACTCAAAAGCCTTTATAAACGCACTTGATACACTCTTTTCGACTAAAATTTCTACTTCCCATTGATCTTGTTGGGCTATGGTTTTCTCTTGAAATAGTGCACCATCTATTGCTCCACTTGTAAAACGGTCTATGGCTACATGGTCAAAGGTTTTTGTTTCATCTCTATTGGGTTTAAAACAATCAGAAAAAATAACTTTTCCTTTACTTCCTTCTATTTTATCTTTAGAGTTTTTAGCCTCTCCAAAGAGTTCTGTTATAACCTTTCGTGCTTCATTATTGCCAATATAAAGCTCATTTAAATAATTAAAATGAAAAGCTGTTCTATGAGCCAATGCCCCTTTTAT
>CACVAZ010000015.1:3249-9630 GCA_902727995.1 uncultured Sulfurovum sp. | reverse complement strand
TGGTGATCACGATTGGACTTGAACCAACGACTTCTTCCATGTCAAGGAAGTACTCTACCACTGAGTTACGCGATCAAAAGTAAATAAGAGTGAAAGTATAGGTTATTTCACTTAAACTAAAGTTATTCATAGACCTTTTGGTCGTAATTTTACTCTTTGTACATGGGTAATCGCAACCCCCATAGCATCGGTAATGTCTAAAGGTTTGATTTCTTTTTTAATTTTTAACAAACGTTTCACCATAAAGGCAACTTGCTCTTTACTTGACTTTCCATTGCCTGTAATGGCTTTTTTCACTTGCAAAGGGGTGTACTCTTCATAGTTTCCAATCGATAAAAGTACTTGTAAACTTAAAGCTCCACGGAACTGTGCTAACTTAAGAACTGTTTTAGGATTATGAGCATAAAAAATATCTTCAATCGCTACCTCATCGGGCTTGTGAATTGAAAAAAGGAACTCTAAGCCCTCTACTAACTCCATAATTTGTGCCTTTAACTCTCTTTCTTTAAATTTTAAAACACCAGCTTCAAGCAAGGTATATTCATCACAGGTATAGGATAAGAAGCAATAGCCCATAACTCGGGTTCCAGGATCAATTCCAAGTATAATCATTCACATCCTTTGAAAAATGTGAATAACTTTATTCACACCCTTTTATAGTCTAATTTTAGCCACTTTTGGCTAACATTCATAAATTTTATTCACATCCAGTGAAAGGTTATTATGAATACAGGAAATAAAGTACTAAAAAAACTTAAGGAAGAAATAAGTAGTAAAAATTGGAATCGTTATATGAAGAATCTTACTTACAGTGAAAAAGAGTCTAAAGAGACCTTTGCACAATTTTATACCTCAAATATATTGATTGCACGATGGATTAAAACCAAATATGATTTTCAACTAGCACACCTCTTTGAACTTGAAACTAAAATAAAACCTTTCATTGCCGTCTCAATAAATAAAGAATTAACGCTTAAAAAGAATAATCATTCAGCAAAAACGAAAGAACAAATAAATCAAACCAAAAGTACCATTCTCAATCCCTCATTTACTTTTGAGAGTTTTATTATTGGAAATTCCAATCAATTTGCCTATACCACAGCCAAATCTGTTTCTGAAAAACCAGGTACCATTTATAACCCTCTTTTCCTCTATGGTGGTGTGGGCTTAGGAAAAACACACCTTATACAAGCCATAGGAAACCATCAGATATCTTTAGGGGCAAAAGTTATTTACACCACTTTTGAACAATTTATGAATAAATTTACTTCACATCTTCGAACCCAAACGATGGATCGATTCCGTGAACATTTTAGAGAATGTGATGTACTTATTATTGATGATATTCAATTCCTTTCAGGTAAAGAACAAACCCAAGAAGAGTTCTTTCATACTTTTAATGAACTTCACCAAGCCAAAAAACAGATAATTATCACTTCAGACAGACAGCCTCATAAAATTAAAGGCTTAGTTGACAGGTTAAGAAGTAGGTTTGAATGGGGATTAATGGCTGATATTCAACCTCCTGAATTAGAAACAAAAATAGCCATTATTCAAAAAAAGTGTGAAATTGATGGCATTAACCTCAATCGAGATATTATTAATTTCTTAGCTTCAAATATGGGAAATAACATTCGTGAAATTGAGGGTGCAATTATTAAACTCAATGCCTATTCTGGGCTAATGAACCAAAATCTAACCTTAGAGTTTGCCCATAATGTGATTAAAGATCAACTCATTGAGAAACAGAAGAATATCTCTATTGAAGACATTATTAAAGTCATTTCTAAAGAACTTAACATTAAATCTTCAGACATTATTTCAAAAAAAAGAACCCGTATTGTGGTACGTGCAAGAAGAATTTCTATCTATCTCATTCGAAACATGACCTCTAATTCTATGCCTCAAATTGCTGTCTATTTTAATATGAAAGATCATACAGCTGTTTCTCATGCCATGAAAAAAGTGAATGAAATGGTAGAAGAAGATGAGCAACTTAAAGTATTACTTGAAGAGTTCTCCAATAAAATAAATCAAAAATAAATAAATTTCTTATAAACTTTTTATTCAAAGTAAAGATATACGAAAAAAAGATATAATTCAATAAGTGAAAACATGTGAAAAGTTAAGCACAATTAAACAACTGCTTAAAGTCTATAATATAAAGCTTTAAAAGGGTTATTCACATATTCAACAAGAACTACTACTACTACTACTTATTAAATAAAATAAAGGCAAAGGATTAAACAATGAAGATTCGTGTTAGTAAACAATTAATTGAATCTATATTAATAAACTTGCAACCTTTTTTAGAAAAAAAAGATGCCAGTCAAATTACTTCGCATATTTATGTAGAAGCAATCAATAATATAGTCACCATAAAAGCAACTGATGGAGAAATCGGGTTAGCAATAACTTCAAGTAATCTAGTTATTGAACATGAAGGAACTTTTACAGCTAACGGAAAAAAACTTTTAGACATTGTTAGAATTTTAAAAAATGATGAAATTATTCTTGAAACATTAGAAAATAATTTAAACATTAAACAAGACAAATCTAAATTTAAACTACCAACTTTTAATCCTGAAAATTATCCAAACTTTCCACTCATAGAAAATAAACCACAAATTACACTTGATTCAATTAATTTGATTAAAGGGTTAAAGAAAATTTCATCAGCTATTGACAATAATAATCCTAAATTTGAACTCAATGGTGCGCTTCTAGATATTAAATCAAATGAAACTAAACTAGTAGGAACTGATACTAGGCGTTTATCCATAGCTTCAATAATAACTCAAAATAAACATGAATTTTCACTTATCATTCCTAAAAAAGCTATTTTAGAAATTCAAAAGCTTTTTATGGATCAAATTAATATTTATTATGATGCTACAAATTTAATTATTCAAAATAAAAATCACTACTTCTTTACCCGTTTAATCAATGGCAATTATCCTGATTATAAACGCATTATTCCAAGTGAAACAAAAATCAACATAACTTTGCCCAAAAAAGAAATGCTTGAAGCAATTAAAATGATTACGACCATTTCGCAAGAAATCAAAATTACTTTTAATCAAGAAAGTATACTTTTTAATTCACTAACAGCAGATAACATTGAAGCTAAAACAGAACTGCCAATACACACAGGATTAAACGAAAATTTTGAACTAAATGTTAATAGCAGATATCTTTTAGATTTTATTGCCCAAGTAGAAGAATCTGAATTTCAAATTTTGTTAAACGAATCAACTTTACCCTTTGTTTTAAAAGACAAAGAATTTATTACAATTATTATGCCTATTATTGCATAAAAGAGGAAAATTATTAATGTCAACCAAATTTATTTTTGTTACAGGAGGGGTATTAAGCTCTCTTGGAAAAGGAATTACAGCAGCAAGTATAGGAACCCTATTAAAACATTCAGGATTTAGAGTAGGTATTTTAAAATTAGATCCCTATATCAATGTCGACCCTGGAACCATGTCTCCATTAGAACATGGTGAAGTATTTGTTACCAAAGATGGGGCAGAAACAGATTTAGATTTAGGACATTATGAACGATTTTTAGATACTTCATTAACACAAAATAATAACTTTACAACAGGTAGAATTTATAAAACCGTTATTGAAAATGAACGTTTAGGTAAATATCTTGGTAAAACCATTCAAATTGTTCCTCATATTACCAATGAAATAAAAGAGCGTATTGTTAAAGCTGGTGAAAACAAAGACATTCTCATGGTTGAACTCGGTGGTACAACAGGTGACATGGAAGGAATGCCTTTTTTAGAAACCATTCGTCAAATTAAACATGAAATGGGACGTGAAAATGTAATGAGCATTCATGTAACACTTTTACCCTATATTCGTACAGCAGGTGAAATTAAAACCAAACCAACACAACACTCTGTACAAGAATTAAGACGCATAGGTATTACCCCTCAAATGCTTATTTTGAGATCAGAAGAGTATGTACCTGCTGAAATTAGACGTAAAATTGCCTATACTTGTGATGTTGATGCTTCTTCGGTAATTGTTGCTGTGGATGCACCAACCATTTATGAAGTACCTTTAAACTTTATGGAACAAGAAATTTTAGAACCTATTGCAAAAGAGTTAAACCTTGGTGAGTTAAAACCAGACATGCAACTTTGGTCTGATTTAGTACATAGAATTATTAAACCAACTAAAAAAACTACCATTGCTTTTGTCGGTAAATATTTAGATTTAAAAGAGTCTTATAAATCTTTAACGGAAGCACTTATTCATGCTGGAGCACACCTTGATGCTAATGTAGAAATTAAATGGGTAGATTCTGAAAAAATTGAAAATAATGGTGCAAAAAAATACCTTATTGATTGTGATGGAATTTTAGTTGCTGGTGGATTTGGAGAGCGTGGTGTTGAGGGTAAAATTGAAGGCATTAAGTATGCACGTGAAGAAAAAATACCATTTTTAGGAATTTGTTTAGGAATGCAACTCGCAATGGTTGAGTTTTCAAGAAATGTATTGGGCTTAAAAGATGCCACTTCTGTTGAATTTGATAAAGAGACTAAAAACCCTATTATTTTCTTAATTGATGAGTTTATTGATTCTTCTGGTTCAAAACAGATTAGAACTTCAACCTCACCAATGGGTGGAACCATGCGTTTGGGTGAATATGAATGTAATACAAAAGAGGGTTCTAATCTTCGTGAAGCTTATGGGGCTTCCACTATTTTTGAACGGCATAGACACCGTTATGAAGCAAATCCTAAATATCGTGAAGATTTAGAGAAAAATGGAATGGAAATTACAGGTGAATCAGATGGACTTATTGAAGCTGTTGAAGTAGCTGATCATCCTTGGTTTTTAGGGGTGCAGTTTCACCCAGAGTTTACTTCAAGATTACAAAGTCCAAATCCTTCCATTTTGGCTTTTGTTGAAAACAGCATGAAAAATAAAGCATAATAATTAAAGTTTATTAAGACTTCTTTTCCTTTTGGCTAGGCTGAAGGAAAAGAATCTAAATTTAATAAAATATTGACAAAAGGATATTAAAATGCCTTACCCAAAAATAACCCCAACGCAAATAGAGCAAAAACTTCAAAGACGTTTTTCCAAAGATGGTCACCTTACTTTAGCAAATTTACCAAAACCTTCTGAATTTAAAGACATGGACAGAGCCATTGCCAGAATTGTAAAAGCCATTCATACAGGTGAAAAAATTATGCTTATTGGTGATTATGATGTTGATGGCGTGGTCTCTACCACATTAATTACTATGTTTTTTAAAGAGATAGGTGTTGCGTTAGAATGGATTATTCCTAACCGTTTTCGTGATGGTTATGGACTCTCTCCCAATTTAATCCCTAGAATAAAAGATTCTAACTTAGTGTTTACCGTAGACAATGGCATAGCAGCTGTAAGTGCAGCAGCTATGTGTCAAGAGATGGGGATTGATTTAATTATTACGGATCATCATATTGTTCCCTCACAAATTCCAGAAGCTTATGCCATTGTTGATCAAAAGCAAGAGGAGTGTCCTTTTCCTTACGAAGAAGTATGTGGTGCACAAATTGCTTGGTACCTCATAGCAGGACTTAACAAGGCTTTAAATACACAAATAGACATGAAGTCATACCTTGGGCTAGTAAGCATAGCAATCATTGCTGATATGATGCCTTTACAACATATAAACCGTGCCATGGTGAAAGCTGGTTTACAAGTATTGAACCGTTCAAATTTACCTGCGATTAAAGCTTTTATGGAAAAATTAGACAAAGTAGCGTTAAATGCTGAGGACATTGGTTTTCAGATTGCTCCTGTGTTAAATTCTGCTGGACGTATGGACGATGCGAAATGGTCAGTTGAATTTCTTTTGAGTGACAATATTTATGATGCGCGTGTGCGTTTAGATAGATTAAAAGATTTTAATGAAAATCGTAAAGCCATAGAGCAGAAAATAACCGATGAAGCCACTAAGCAAGTAGACCTAAATGAAGATGTTTTGGTCGTAGCTGGAGAAGATTGGCATGAAGGGGTGGTTGGTATTGTTGCAGCACGTATAGGACGACATTTTGAAAAGCCGTGTATTGTACTCACTCAAAGTGACAATGGAGACTATAAAGGTTCTGGACGTAGTTTTCATGTTTGTAATCTGTTTAAAATAACCACAGCGTGTAGATTCTTACTCAACAAATTTGGAGGACATGAATCTGCCATAGGACTTAGTTTAGAGGCTGAAAACTTGGTATCATTTAAACAAGCAATTCAAAAAGAATATAAAGCTGAAAACTACAGTGAACATTTAATTGACCCTGACATTTTAGGTGATTTAAGTTTTTCACACATAAGTTTTGAACTTGTGAATAAGTTAAAAGTCTATGAACCTTA
>CACVAZ010000015.1:0-3149 GCA_902727995.1 uncultured Sulfurovum sp. | reverse complement strand
CTTAATATTAAAATCAATATACCTCTACAACAGGGTTGAGTTTTAAAACCCTACCTCTACATTAGAGTTGAATATTTTTCTTTTATCTCTACATTAAAATTGAATATTTTAGCTTCATCTCCACAATAGAGTTGAATTTAAAAACTCATTTTTATCTTCTCAAGCAACCAAAAAACAATCATTTCAAGTACTTTTTAAAAAAGTTGTGCACATCCTATAACTTTATATAACCATTTCTTTATAACCTATAGAGCTACTTTTTTAGAAAATGTAGATATAATTCAACTCTTTAAAAATAAAAAGATTAATAATCTCTACAATAGGTAGGAAATATGGGAACTGAAAGCAAATTTGAAAATAATACTCTTACTATTCGATATGTAGAAGATATTGCAGAAGATAGAAAAAAAATTATCAAAATTTATAAAGAGAACAGTTTTATCTTTGCAAGAGTTATTAAAAACTTGAAAAATATAGACTTGAAACTCTTCAATGTCCTATATTACTACATTCAAAAAGAGGTACGACAAAATGAAGAACCTCCTCTTTTTGATATTAAGTTAACCATAGAACAGAAAGTCTTAAAAGAGAAGTTGGGATTGACTAGTAAAGAGTGGAAAAGAGATTTAATAGGTGCAGTGAAGAGATTGCATTCTAAAAATATAGAGTTAAAAGATTATCGACACCCAATTAGTGGAGATGTAATCAAATGGGCAGAGATAAATGTAATTGGCTCACCAAAATTAATTAAGCCCAATAAAACAGGAAGAAATGATATTTTTGTTTTTACTATCTCTGATATAGTGGTCATCTCTACTTGGAGAAAAATCCGATATACTCATTTGAATTTAAACTCTATTATGAACTTTACAAGTATTCATAGCATTAAGTTCTATGAGTATTTAACAGCTATTATTCAATATTACAAAAGTCAAAATAACTTTAAAAATGAGATAGATTTTAGCTTTTTAGAACTCAAAGAGATTTTTGAATCGAACGAGAAATATTTGAGTAATTTGGTCAGTAAAACTTTTAAAAAGAAAGTCTATGAAGAGGTCAATAGTGTTATTCCTTTTGAGTATGAGGTCTTTTCTAAAGATAAGATTTTGACGGTTAAATTGAAAGATGAAAAGTAGGAGAAAAGCAATGAAAATAGAGTATTTAGAGATAAAAAAATATAAACAGTTTAGTGATTTAAAATTGAAATTGGCATTGTTCCAAAAGAGCCTAATGAGTATATAACAGCTTGGGAAATGACATTAAAATCTATAAAGGAAAAAAGAGATGAATAGTGGAACAGTAGTAGCAAGTATCGAAACCATTGTTAATGATTTGAAACCTGTTACATGGAGACAAGTGCTTTATGAAGCCGTGACCAATGCTCTACAAGCCAATGCAACAGAGATAAAGATAAACTTTATTCAAAATTCACTTGATTTAGAAGATACTCCAAAATATATTGACTCTGTTATGGTGGAAGATAATGGAGATGGATTTAATGAGAAAAATACCAAATCATTTAGAGAATATCGTTCTACCTATAAAAAATATTTGGGGTGTAAAGGGATTGGTAGGTTTTTATTTTTAAAGGTCTTTGATAAGGTGAAGATTGAGAGTTTCGACAAAAGTATAGAGTTTGTTATAAACAACGATATAGAGGTATCAAAAACTTCAAAAGAGTTCAAAAGAACGACTCTTAAGTTTTTAAATCCAAAAGATAGTTTTACTGTAGAGTATCAGACATTCAAAGATGATTTAAAAAACTATTTTCTAGCCTATTTTAAGCTTTTAAAAGATGAAAACCGTTTGATTAAAATCTCTATTTGTGAAAATGAAAAAGTCTATAGTATTGTCGAAAGTGATGATATTCCTGATTTTAAAGATAAAGATTTTATGATAGGGGAGCATGAATTTAAACTTAGTTATATTTTGGATTTTAATGCTGATGGATACTACTGTGCAGGTAATCGGGTAGTTATTAAAAATAGTGAACTAGAAAGCAACAAAAAGTTTAGGTTTTTTAAAGATGTTAATATTCTTTATCTTCTTTCCTCTCCATATTTGGATAGTAGTGCAAATGATACACGAGATGACTTTAATATTTATCCTAAAAAGAAACAGCAAGATTTGCTTCATAATCTCTCTTGGCAGGAGATACAAAATGGAGTTAAAGAGCAGATTAAAATTATCGCTAAAGATAACAATATTGAGATAGATAAACTAGCAGAAGAACACTTGAAAGAAGCAATAAAAGAGTCTCCATTTTTGGTCTATTATTTAAGAAAAAATGAGCTTGGAGAGGATAGCAAAGGTTTACAAAAACAGGCAAAAAAGCTATTTGAAAAAGATAAACAATTTTTAAGAGATAATAAAAATGAAACTCATGAAAAATATAAAGAGAAGTTGGCTATTGTTACACAATCTGAGTTAACAGAGTATATTTATGATAGACAGAAAAAGATTGATTTACTCAAAAAATTAACAGATGAGAAGGCTTTGGAAAAAGAGATACATAATTTGTTTATGCAACAGGGAACAAGTGATAAAAAAGAGGACTATAGAACCAATAATCTTTGGCTATTTGATGATAGGTTTATGACCTATGATAAGATTTTTAGTGAAGCACAGATTAAAGATATTTTTCCAAATCTAATAGCCAACACCAAACGACCTGATATTTTGAGTTTAAGTATTGTCTCTAATAGTTATAATCAAGAGGAGATAACAGATATTGTAATTATTGAACTTAAGCGACCAAATGAAGATATAGATCCATCAGGAGCAGAGACACAGCTTCTTAGATATTCACGATATATCAATGAGAGTAGAGCAAACAATAAAATTAGAATATGGACTTATGCTTTTTTAAAATTTAATGAAGAGACAGAGTTTGACCTTGATAATAGGTCTTACAATAAAATACCCATTCAAGGTGAGTATCCAATTTATTATAAATATTATGAGAAGCCAAATACAATTATTAACTTTTTAGATTACAGGGCTATGGCAATTGATGCCAATAATAGAAATAAAACTTTTATGAAAATATTAGGGGGAATTGGTGTTTTTAAGTAGATAAAATCATCTACTCCACAAACTCCATCTCCAAAATCTCTTCAAATTCAAAACTCTTTTGCGTCCAAAATAGC
>CACVAZ010000014.1:46848-49230 GCA_902727995.1 uncultured Sulfurovum sp. | reverse complement strand
AAAAATTAGTACAATTTTTTTACTTTCTCTCCTTTTTTTAGGGTGTAGTGATAAAGATGCTGTCAATGAGTATGATAAACCAGCACTGAGTTGGTATCAAAATATTGTTAAGGAACTCGCTTCTACCAATTTAGATAGGGCTGACAATTTATACATATCACTCAAAAGTGAACATTCTCGTTCACCATTATTGCCTACGGCTACAATGTTATTGGCAAATGCACATATGGAAGATCAAGCCTATATCATGGCAGATTACTATTTGGATGAATATTTAAAAAAATATGCAGCTGGTTCACGTGTAGAACAAGCTAAGTTTTTAAAAATTAAAGCAGCATTTTTAGGAATAAAAGATGTTAATAAAGAGCAAAAACTTATGTTAGATACTCTTGTGGAAGTAGACAAATTTGTTAAAACATATCCTAACTCTATTTATTTACCTGTTGTTTCAACGGTTAAAGTACGTTTGCATATGTCTCAATATCTTTTAAATGAAAATATTGCAAGTCTTTATGCTAGACTAGATAAAGATAAAGCAGCAGAAATTTATAAAAATAAAAATGCCCATTCACCACTAAACATGGCAGACATTAAAGCTCCTGAAATTGGCTTTGTTGACGCTATTTTAAAATAAGATTGAAAGAAGTATATGCAGTTAAGTAACTACGAATCATTTCCTACGCAAGTTCCCGTTGTCATTGAAGACAACCTTTTCCTTTATCCTTTTATGATATCGCCGATTTTTTTAACAAAGTCTGAAGATATTGAGGCAGCTACCTTTGCCATGGAAAAAAATTCACTTATTTTATTGACCACCACAAAAGAGGGTGAAGAGGGTTCTAGAGAAGAAGATAAAGTGCATAAAATAGGGGTTATAGGTTCTATAATGCGTAAGGTTAATATTCCTGATGGGCGTGTTAAAATATTGTTTCAAGGAATGGCAAGAGGTGAATTAGTAGGTAATTTAGATACGCTAGAAGTGGATGAGGTGACTTTTCAAAGTTCAATGGTGCATTTACTTGAAAACAAAAAGTTTAATGAGTTAAAAGTCTCTGCACTCATTGGGGTGCTTAATGAAAAAATTAAACTCTTTTCCAAAGTAAACAATAGTATTCCCTCTGATTTATTAAAAACCATCACGGAAACAGACGACCCTTACCGAATAGTAGATTTGGTCTCTTCTTTGTTAAAACTTTCAAAAACGGATGCGTATGCACTGTATGCTAATGATGATATTGAGCAACGTTTGCTTAAAGTGATTGATATTATTGCTTCTGAAATGGAGTCTGCACGGGTTGAAAAAGAGATTCGTTCAAAAGTTCATACAAAAATTGAACAGACCAACAAAGAGTACTTTTTAAAAGAGCAAATTAAAGAGATTAACAAAGAGTTAGGGGTTGATGCCCAAAGAGAAGAAGAGCTTGAAGAATTTCGTAAAAAACTAGAACTGCTTAAACCTCATGTTGTGGAAGATACCTTTAAAGAGCTTGAAAAACAACTTGAGCGTTTTGCTCGAATGCATCCAGACTCTGGTGACTCGGCACAGATTCAAACTTATTTAGAATGGGTATTTGAATTGCCTTTTGGTGAATTAACATCAGAAGTTTTAAGAGTACAGGAGGTACAAGAAGCTTTAGACCGAGACCACTTTTCTTTGGAAAAACCAAAAGAGCGTATTGTTGAGTTTTTCTCAGTACGTGAATTGGCAGAAAATAGAGAACTCATTTTAGATGGCAGTGCAGGAACCATTCTTTGTTTTTCAGGGCCTCCAGGTGTTGGTAAAACATCACTTGCAAATTCTATTGCAGAAGCATTGGGTCGTCCCTTAGTTCGTATCGCCTTAGGTGGCTTAGAAGATGTTAATGAGCTTAGAGGACATCGACGAACCTACGTTGGTGCAATGCCTGGGCGTTTGGTTCAAGGACTTATTACGGCAAAGAGCATGGATCCTGTGATTGTTTTAGATGAGATTGACAAAGTAGGACGAAGCCAAAGAGGTGATCCTACGGCAGCACTTTTAGAAATTTTAGATCCTGAACAAAACAAAGCGTACCGTGATCATTATTTAAACTTTGACATGGACTTAAGTAAAGCCATTTTTATTGCAACGGCAAATGATGTAGGGCAAATTCCAGTAGCACTTCGTGATAGAATGGAGTTTATTGAAGTAAGTTCGTATACCCCAAATGAAAAACTAGAAATTGCCAAACAGTACTTGATTCCTCAAGAATTAAAAAAACATGCTTTAAAAGAAGAAGAGTTCGAGATTACGGAGAAAGCATTAAAATTATTAATTGATGAATACACACGAGAACCTGGTGTTCGTGGACTACGTCGTAAAGTTGCTGGACTTATGCGTAAATCAGCATTAAAATTATTGTT
>CACVAZ010000014.1:0-46748 GCA_902727995.1 uncultured Sulfurovum sp. | reverse complement strand
GCTTTTTAAATTAGGCTTTTTATGGCTTCATCTAGCTCTTGATGGCTAACTGCTCCTGAAAAAGAGTATTCTGTAACCCCATTTTTTATTATTAAGGTATAGGGAAGAATGCCTGTCCACCCATAGGTGTTTTGTATGAAACGAAGTAGCCCTCTACCTTCATCTTTATCTATAATTGGATAATTCATTTCAAATTTCTGAATAAGGTAAGAGGCTGTTTCTTTACTCATGGGTTCCTGTGCTTGAATCCCTATTAATTGTAAGTTTCCTGCATATTTTCTTTTAATATTATTTATAATGGGCATCTCCTCAAAACAATAGGGGCAATCTTGTCCAAATATTTGTAAAAGTACAATTTTATTATTATATTGAGGAAAAACAAAGCCATTACTCTTTTCTTGAAGTGATAAAGTAGTGCCTTGAACCGTTTGAAGTTGATCGTAGTCTCCCATTGCCAATGGTGGTGCTGTTACAATTGTAGGTGATATGGGAGTGGGAACTGTTGTTCGTTGGATCGTTGTTTGTTGGTTTTGTGTGACAGTGCTGTTTTTAACACATCCATTGATCATTAATCCAAAGAGTAGAAGTGAAAAGCTGAATAAGATTTTTTTCATGAATTTTCCTTTTTTATCATTCAACTATATTATATCTTCTGATAATAAATATATAGTAAATTAAAAGCCCCAAATTTTAACTTTTTCAAGGTATAATTTTCGAATTAATTTTTTAAGTTGAATTCTACATAAAAATTTGACTAGATAAGGACAAAAGAATGAACTGGACACCAAGCTCTTGGAGAGAATTTCCAATTAAGCAACAACCAACTTATATAGACCAAGAAGCACTTAAGGGTGTTGAAGCAGAGCTAAGTTCTTACCCACCTTTAATTTTTGCTGGAGAGGCAAGAACGCTAAAAGCAAAGTTAGCTGAAGTAGGACGAGGTGAAGCCTTTTTACTTCAAGGTGGAGATTGTGCTGAAAGTTTTTCTGATTTTAATACCCCAAATATTAAAAACTTTTTTAAGCTTATGTTACAAATGAACATGGTTATGATGTATTCTACAGGGAAGCCAGTGGTTAAAGTAGGAAGAATTGCTGGGCAATTTGCAAAACCAAGATCTTCTGATTTTGAAGAGATAGATGGGGTTAAACTCCCTTCTTATCGTGGAGATATTATTAACGGTATTGAGTTTACTGAAGAAGCCCGAATACCCAACCCTCATAATATGATTCGTGCTTATAATCAATCAGCAGCTACGCAAAATCTTTTAAGAGCATTTTCAAGAGGAGGTTTAGCCGATTTAAATAAAGTGCATCAGTGGAACTTAGACTTTATTAAGGATAATGAACTTGGATTAAAATATGAAGAACTTTCTCATAAAATTGATTC
The DNA here is from genome assembly GCA_902727995.1 of uncultured Sulfurovum sp. Taxonomy (GTDB): domain Bacteria; phylum Campylobacterota; class Campylobacteria; order Campylobacterales; family Sulfurovaceae; genus UBA1140. The sequence goes on along the minus strand of CACVAZ010000014.1, from coordinate 45,359 downwards.
AGCTGTTAAGTTTATGTCTGCTTGTGGGCTTTCATCGGATATCGTACCTCAATTACATCAAACCACCATTTATTCTTCACATGAAGCACTTTTATTGAACTATGAAGAGGCATTGACAAAACAGGATTCTGAGGGTGATAATAAATATTATGATTGTTCAGCACACATGTTATGGATTGGGGATCGAACCAGAGAATTAACTGAAGCACATATTGAGTACTTTAGAGGTATTGAAAATCCTATTGGTTGTAAAGTTGGACCAAGCATGGGTGAAGACGAGTTAATAGAGTTGATTGAAGTATTAAATCCAAATAATGAAGAGGGTAGATTAAATTTAATTGTTCGTATGGGAGCATCTAAGATTCAAGAATTTTTCCCTAAACTTCTTAAAAAAGTTAAAGATTCAGGGAAGCATGTAGTGTGGTCATGTGATCCCATGCATGGAAATGTTGAGAAGAGTTCAAGTGGGTATAAAACCAGAGATTTTGATAACATTTTGTCAGAAGTAGAGCAGTTCTTTAATATTCACAAAGAGATGGGAACCATTGCTGGGGGAATTCACTTAGAAATGACAGGAAATGATGTAACTGAGTGTACAGGTTCTGCTTCTTGTGCCATTACATCTGAAGATTTAAGTTCTCGTTACCACACACAGTGTGATCCAAGACTGAATGCCAGTCAAGCCTTAGAGCTTTCATTTATGATTGGTGAGATGATTAACGAGTAGGGTGTTTTCTTGGGAAAATACCTTATACCCGAAATGTATCTGAAGTTCTACAGTGTTTTTTCATAAAGCATCCCTCGCACTCAGGTTTGACAGCTTTGCATTTGTAGCGTCCAAAAAGTACCATGGCTTGATGAAGTAGATGTAAATCTGTTTTAAATTTTTTACTTAAGGTAGCTTCTGTTTTTAATGCCGTTTTATCATCGCTTAGTCCTAAACGGTGGGCTACTCTGAAGACATGGGTATCTACAGCCATTAAATTTGCACCAAAATATTCTATCATCACGACATTGGCTGTCTTTTGACCAACCCCTGCTAATTTGACCAATTCGTCTCGTTCATTTGGAATTTCTCCGTTATAGTTTTCGATGATAGACTGAGCCATTTTAATAAGGTTTTTAGCTTTATTATTGAAAAAAGAACAAGTATTAAGATAGGATTTTACTTCATCTAAATCAGCATTGGCAAGTTCAATGGCTGAGGGGTAGGCTTGAAAAAGAGCAGGAGAAATAATATTGACTCTTTTATCAGTACATTGGGCAGAAAGCATCACAGCGATAAGTAGTTCATAAATATTATTATAGTTAAGTTCTGTTAAAGATTCAGGATAATGTTTAAGAAACAGAGCTTTAATTTCTTCAATTTCTTTTTTTGTAGCTGGTTTGATTTTTTTAGGCATTTTTTATCATCTTTTTATATAATAATATTATTATATATTTTTTTACTATTATAGTCTATTTAAATAATAGATAAGAAATTATTTAATTATGATTTACCAATCATTTACTAATTAATGTTATAATATATCATTAATATATTTATAAGGTCTAAAATTGAAAAAAATATTTAAACTTTTTTTGTTTTCCTCTTTAGTTACTACGCTTCTTTTATCAGCAAATGAAATTTTAGCAACTGTCAATGGTGAGGGTATTTCCAAGAAAGATGTCAATGAGTTTGTGATAGAGAGTATCCCTGGGGCTACCTTTTCCTCTTTAACCACTGTTCAAAAGAAATCCGTAGTCAATCAAATGGTTGAACGTAAATTATTTTTAGAAGATGCTAAACGAACAGACATAGAACAAAGTGCTGACTATCAAGAAGCTCTAAAAAAACTACAAGAAAATCTACTGTTAGATTATTGGATGAAAATGAAAGTTGAAGAGATTATAATCTCAAAAAGTGATGCTCAAAAATATTACTATAATAATTTTGAAAAATTTTCAAAACCAGCTTCCGTAAAAGTTCGTCATATTTTATTGGCAACAGAAAATAAAGCAATTAGGCTAATCAAAGAGCTAGAATTGAGTGCTATGTTAAAAGAAAAGTTTATTGAACTTGCACATAGCCAATCGATAGGACCTAGTGCTGTAAATGGTGGTGCATTAGATTGGTTTATTTATGAACAAATGGTTCCTGAGTTTTCTGAAGCTTCTTTTGCTCTAAAGGTAGGAAACATTACTAAAAAAGCTGTTAAAACGCAGTTTGGTTATCATATAATTTATCTTGAAGATAAGAATGAAGAAGGGGTTATCTCTTATGAAGTAGCTAAGAGAGATATTGTTAAATCCTTACGTCTTACTCGATTCAAAGCAAAATTGGAAAAGTTAAGTAAAACGTTGAAAGAAACTGCAAATATTATTGTAAAATAGTACAAAAATTTAATCTTAGATTTAAAGGTAAAATATAATGAGTAAAAAAGTGTTAGATAGCCTACCGTGTGGTGTTTTGAGTGGCAGTCAAGTTCAAGAACTTTTTGCAATAGCTAAGGAAGAAGGCTTTGCCATTCCAGCTGTTAATATTGTTGGCACTTCATCTGTTAATGCAGTGTTAGAAGCTGCTGCCAAGGTTAATTCACCTATTATTATTCAGTTTTCAAATGGTGGTGGTGAATTTTATGCTGGGAAAGGGATGCCTTCTGATAAAAAAGCTGTTCTTGGAACCATTGCTGGTGCCCAGCATGTTCATACGGTAGCCGAAGCTTATGGCGTACCTGTTATTTTACATACGGATCATGCTTCTCGTAAACTTTTACCTTGGATTGATGCTCTGTTAGAGGCAAGTGAAAAGCATTTTGAAGCCTTTGGAAAACCTCTTTTTTCTTCACACATGATTGATCTTTCAGAAGAGCCTATTGAAGAGAATATTGGTACGTGTAAAATCTATTTGGAACGTATGGCTAAAATTGGCATTACCCTTGAAATTGAGCTTGGGGTAACAGGTGGTGAAGAAGATGGTGTGGACAATACAGAGATAGATAATGCATTGCTTTATACTCAACCAAAAGAGGTTGCTTATGCCTATGAAGAGTTATTAAAAATCTCATCTATGTTTACCGTTGCTGCTTCATTTGGAAATGTACATGGGGTTTACAAACCAGGAAATGTTGTGCTTACACCAACTATTTTAGATAATTCTCAAAAGTATATTCAAGAAAAATATAACACAGCAGAAAAACCTGTAGACTTTGTTTTCCATGGTGGTTCAGGTTCAACACTTGAAGAGATTAGAGAAGGTATCGAGTATGGGGTTGTTAAGATGAACATTGATACGGATACACAGTGGGCATTTTGGGATGGTGTACGTGCTTATGTTGACCAATATCATGCGTATTTACAAGGTCAAATTGGAAATCCTGAAGGTGATGATAAACCAAATAAAAAATATTATGATCCTAGAAAATGGTTACGTGAAGGTGAATTGTCTACTGTTACACGTTTAGAACAAGCTTTTTCGGACTTGAATTGTTTGGATAGAAATTAGTATTTTTTGTCGGCTAAAGCCGACCCTACAGCTTATAAATTGTAATTTAGTTTGAAACCTGTAGGGTGGCTTCAGCCAACATTAGTAAGAATCTTCTTAATGATAAACTCTCCAATCCAAAAAAAATACTTTCAAAACCAAACCATTTACATAAAAAGAGATGATTTACTCTCTAAAGAATTTTCAGGCAATAAAGCACGTAAGTTTGCTTATTTTTTAAATCATGATTTCCCTAAAGTTAAGCAAATAGTCTCTTATGGTTCAAATCAATCTAACGCAATGTACTCACTTTCTGTTCTTGCAAAATTAAAAGCTTGGAAGTTTGAATATTATGTGACACATATTCCAGATTATTTAGAACAGAACCCTCATGGAAATTATAAGTATGCACTTGAGAATGGAATGCAGTTGATTGTTGAAGATGAGAAACCTTTAAAAAAGAGAGTTGAAAATAAAGAGGTGCTTTTTATAGAAGAGGGTGGTCGAGAAGCTTATGCAGAATATGGGTTACAAAAATTAGTCCAAGAGATAGAGGCATGGCAAAAAGAGCAGGGGTTTGAGTTTATAAATATTTTTTTACCAGCTGGTACGGGAACAACAGCACTCTATTTACAAAAAAACTCTAAAAATAAAGTGTATACGGTTCCCTGTGTGGGTGATGAGATTTACTTGAAAGAACAGTTTAAAATGTTAGAAGATAATGAAGTTTTTTATCCAAGAATTATTAGACCTTCTAAAAAAAGACACTTTGGCAAGTTATATAGAGAGTCTTATAATATTTGGTTAAAATTACAAGCGAATATGGGCATAGAGTTTGATTTACTTTATGATGCTCATGGATGGCTAACTTTGTTAGAAAATCCACACATTTTTGAGAAACCAGTACTCTACATTCATCAAGGTGGCTTGATAGGAAATGAGAGTATGTTGGCAAGATATAAAAGGAAATATGATGAAAATATTTAGTACAAAAGATGAAAACTTTCAATATGAATTTGATGAGTTATTGAAACGTGGTGCTATGGACATTGATGGTGTTACCAGTATTGTAAAAGGTTTACTTGATGAGATTAGAAGTGAGGGAAACAGTGCGTTAAGAGGTCATATTGCTAAATTTGATAGATGGGAGCCTCAAAATGATGAAGCCTTAGCTGTTTCAGTAGCGTCTATGGAAAAAGCTTACAATAATATTGACCCGACACTAAGAGATGCTTTACACATGGCGTATGATAGAATTGAAGATTACCATGAAAAACTTATGCCAAAATCTTGGTTCGATTATGAAAAAAATGGCAATATGCTAGGACAAAAGGTTACAGCTGTTGATTCTGCTGGACTCTATATTCCTGGAGGGAAAGCTGCTTACCCCTCTTCTTTACTTATGAATGCCATTCCTGCTATTGTGGCTGGGGTAGAGGAAATTGTTGTTTGTACTCCATCACCTGATAATGAGTTGAATGAACTTCTTTTGGCTGCTTGTCATTTATGTAAAGTCACTAAAGTATTTAAAGTAGGGGGTGCATCGGCTATTGGAGCAATGGCTTATGGAACAGAGACAATTCCTAAAGTTGATGTTATTACGGGACCTGGAAATATTTTTGTGGCTACAGCCAAAAAGTTAGTTTATGGTGAAGTCAATATTGATATGATTGCTGGACCTAGTGAGATTGGTATTTTGGCTGATGAGATGGCTAGAGAAGATTTTATTGCGATTGATTTACTTTCTCAAGCAGAACATGATGAGATGGCATCTTCTATTTTAATTACTACGGATGTTACTTTAGCATCTAAGGTAGATGCTAAAGTAACAGAATTATTATCTACTCTATCACGTGAAGAGATAGCTCGAAAATCCATTGAAGAGCGTGGTGCTATTATTGTGACTGAGACGATGGATGAAGCCATTGACTTAATGAACCAAATTGCACCAGAACACTTAGAAGTTTTAACTACGAATCCTATGGATCTATTGGGTCAGATTAAACATGCAGGTGCTATTTTCTTAGGAGAGTATACTCCTGAGCCTATTGGGGATTATGTGGCTGGTCCTAACCATACACTTCCTACTGGAGGAACGGCTAAATTTTATTCTCCATTGAGTGTTGACCATTTTTTGAAGAAGTCATCTATTATTTCTATGACACAAAAAGGTTTAAGTGAAATAGGAGAAGCTTGTGCTTTAATTGCAAATACAGAGGGTTTAACAGCACATGAAGAATCGGTAAGAATGAGGTTAAGTTAAGAGAGATATAAGATGTTTTTTGTAAAGAGCTTCAGTGAAGCTCTTTAAAGGTTTATCAAGTTAGATAAAATTATATATACTAAAGGTTGTAGAAGTGTTTTAATGCTCTAATAATCATGGCATTTTTAGAAATACTTTCACCTTTAGCATCTTGATCAACTTGCTCATAAAGGTCAAGTGGTAAAGTAATAGAAAAAATCTTTGTTCTATTTTTCTTTTGTTTTTTGATGTCAGCTACAATGTCTTTAAGAACATCAATCATTTTGTCGGTGTCAATTGGTTTCCTAATAAAGTTATTTACGCCAATTTTAACAGCTTCTGAGATGTTTCCCATGTCATTACTAGCTGAAACAATTACAATAATTTGTTTAGGGTTGATTTCTCTAATTTCTTTGGCAACATCAAGACCACTTTTTCCTGGTAAAATAATATCAATAAAGATAATATCTGGACTGTGTTGCTCAAAAAGTTGCATTGCAGAACTAGCATCTACAGCTGAGTGAACTTCTGAGAAAAAGTTTTTTAGAGTAGTACACATCAACTCATTTGTCTCTGGCTCATCCTCTAGTACCAGTGTTTTGAGTTTTTTTGTCTCTTCTACAATTTTCATTAAGTCGTTATTCATGTTTCTTCCTATTCCTTTTTTATTTTAATAGATTGTAACATGTTAACTATTAAGTTAGATTAAAAGCTAATAAAATAGATTACATCTTATTCATTTTTAGGGTTATTTCGAAGTTAGAAACAAAAAGAATACTAAAGAGATTTTCTAAGTTGTAATTCTGCTTGAAAAGCCCAACTTTCTTTATGTTCTTTGATAACATTTTTTGAAATTGTTTCAATTAGCATGGACTCTTTATCTTCCAATATCATGTATATTTCACCACTGGGTTCGACCAACATTGAGTCTCCATAAAATTTCCATTTGACATTTTCTTCTTTGAATTCACCTAAACGATTGGCACGTAAAATATAGCAACCATGTAAAAAAGCTTTTGTCTTTATAATCTCACGCCAACGATTATGTGAACCAAAAGTTGATGCCGTTGGTAAAAGTACTAAGTCAATTTTTTTTCTGATTACTTCCCTCCAAAAAGGACCAAAGTGTAATTCAAATCCACCCATTGCCATAATTTTAAATCCCTCAACTTTAAAAGCCAGAGGAGATCTTAGTTTTTTAATTTTATTGGCAAACATTTTTTTCTCATTCCAATGTTTATAGGGCATTAAAATCTGTTGTTCATAATAAGTAGTAGATTTGGCTGTAATTTTAACAATAGTTTTAATATATTGGTTTTTTTTAATAATAATTAGAGGAGCAATGAAGACCATTTGGTATTTAAGGGCAAACTTTTTAAGAAGTTCAACATGTTTGTCACTTTGCTTCTTGACCATTTTTATGGGAATATTAGGAAGCTCTTTAAAGAAGTGATTTAAAACATACTCTCCGAGAAGGACAAGCTTTACATTTCTATTGTAAGCATTACTAAGATAAAAATCAAGTTTGGTTGCTTGCATTCCCAAAGTGGGAAGTTGTAAGGCAGCAATGGTTAATGTTTTTGAACTGGGCATACTTAACTTTATACTCTAGAACTATTTTTCTCGATGATTTGAATTTTAACTTTAGCTTCTTCAATCATTTTTTGAGCTTCTTTAATTTGTGCTAAGCCATTTCCATAAAGTTTCAAACTCTCTTCAAGCGTTATTTCAGGGTTCATAAGTTGATTTAATATTTTTTTTGATTCTTCTAGTTTTTGTTCAAATGTTTCACTTTGCATATTTTAGCCTTTATATATATTTATATTTTATTTTTTTTCTAGTTTATTTTTTATAATTGTATCAAATTTTTCTATTTCTACTAAAAAAGAATCATGACCGTAATTACTGTCAATTTCATAGTAAGCAGAGTTTTGTTTATTTCTTTGTAGCATGTTGTCTATATGCTCCATCTCTTTTGGAAAAAATAGATAGTCACTTTTGAATGAGATGAGGGTAAGATCAGCTTTTATTCTTGAAATGGCTTCATGTAAAGAATCATAGCCTCTACTTAAACTAAAAGTATTGATGGCTTTGACAATATAGAGATAGGAAAGAGGGTCAAAAATTTTTGAAAAGTTATTGGTATTGTACTCCATGTAACGTTCAACTTCATACCGTCCAAAGAGTTCAAAAAGCCCATCGTTACTGACATAGTTTCTTCCAAATTTCTTATTCATAGAATCTGGTGACAAGTAAGAGATATGACCAGCAATACGTCCAAGAGCCAGTCCATCTAAGCCTTCTTCTTTAAAGGCATCTTTTTTATAGTTTCCATTTTTAAATCTTGGGTCTCTACGAATGGCTTCTATGGCGACTTTATTAAAAGCCATTGTCCAAGGTTGGGTGGCATACGTCGCTGCAAGAGAGATAATTTTATCGGCAAAATTAGGGTAGTCTACAGCAAATTGTAAAGCCTGCATCCCTCCCATAGATCCTCCAACTATTGCATGTAAATGATGAATGCCCAATTGAGATAAAAGTTGTTTTTGGGCTTTAATCATATCTTTTATGGTTAAAACAGGAAATTTTAGACGAAAAGCTTGTTCTTTTGGATAATCGTAATCCATAGGTGAAGTACTTCCAAAACAAGACCCCAAAACATTTGTAGAAATGACAAAATATTTTCTAGTATCTATGGCTTTTCCATCACCAATGAGTGCATCCCACCATCCAACTTTTGTATCCCCTTCATATTTACCTGCTGCATGGGCTGAACCTGTTAAAGCATGGCAGATTAAAATGACATTTGAGGCATCACTATTTAAGTCACCATAGGTTTCATAAGCAATTTTGTAAGGTTCTAAGATTCTTCCACTTTCCAAGTACAAAGGACTAGTAAAGTGGGCAACGTGGGTTTCTAATTTCATTGTTAGAATTTTATCTAATTTGTACTTTCATAGTTATATGGCTTCTTAATGATAATAGTATTTTTAAATTTTTTACTATTTTATTGTCAACAAAGGGTATGATTTATAGTTTTATTTAGTGCCATTATGATAGAATAATTTATCAAAGGAGCTATATTATGCGAATTAAAATTTTGTTATTGATGATTTTGGCAACAGCCCAACTTTTGGGTGTTAGTCAGAAAAGTGTGGAGTTTTATGTAAAAAAATACATAGAGAAAAAAACAAATTCCCCTGTAAAGCATGTTGAAACACTTTCAAGTTATGTGATTGAGGGAACCAATGGTTGGAAAGTTTATTTTCTTTCATTGGAGGTAAGTGTTAATATGAATAATCAATTTATAGACAAAAAAGTTAATAAAGTGGTGTTTAATAAAGGGAGTAAAATAGCATTTTCCTTAAAAGATAGTCAAGGAAAAGATTATGCTAATATTTTAAAGCCTAAAGTACCGATGGATGCTTATAACAAAAAGCATCTTCTTGCAGGAAATGTTAATGCTAAACATAAAGTCCTCGTAATGTCGGATCCTTTTTGTCCTTATTGTCAAGAGATTGTTCCAAAGTTGATTGAAGATGTTCAAAAAAATCCTAGTGTATTTGCTTTATATTATTATCATCTTCCTCTTTTAAGAATACATCCAGCTTCAGACATAACAACCAAAGCGATGCATATTTTTCAAGAACGAGGACAAATTAGAAAGTTAAAGCAATGTTATCACTTATTGGTAAGTGAAAAAGAGAAAAATCCAAAAGTTATTTTAAAGGCAATAGAGGAAAAAACAGGGGTTTATTTTACTCAAAAAGAATTAAACAATAAAGCAATAGTAGATGCTTTGGCATTTGATTTAGCAATGAAAAAACGTTTAATGGTTACAGGAACACCGACTATTTTTATAGATGGCACTTGGGATCCAACACGTATGAAATATAAAGAACTTTTACCTAGAAACTAATAACAATTTGGACGAAAGTCCAAATTGCTTTTCTTGAAGATCTTTTTTAAGAAAGTGCTTTTTCTAAATCAGCAATTAAATCTTCAGTATCTTCTAAGCCTACAGACAATCTAATTAACCCAGCAGGAATACCACAATCTACAAGCTCTTGTGCTGATAATTGTTGATGTGTTGTACTTGCAGGATGGGTAATAATTGACTTTGAATCTCCAATATTAACCACCACTTTAAAAATCTCTGTTTTATCAGCAATACCTTGTGCCATCTCTTTTGATTCAACCTCAAATGAAATAAGACCAGAAGCCCCTTTTGGAAAATATTTATTAGCTAAGGCATAATTGGCATTTGACGCTAATCCAGGGTAGTTCACTGATTTTACTTTTGGATGAGCTTCTAAATATGTTGCTATTTCTAAAGCTGAGCTTGAATGTTGTTTCATTCGTAAAGGCAATGTTTCTATCCCTTGAATATAGAGCCATGAATTAAAAGGACTTGGCGTCGCACCAAGGTCACGAAGTAGGGCTAGACGAACACGAAGTGTAAATGGTGGTAGAGGCAAGTCTGAATATACCAAACCATGGTAAGAAGCATCTGCTTCATTAAAATGTGCATAACGAGGATTTTCTTTAATCATCTCTACTAAATTTTCTCTCTCAACAATAATCCCACCAATAGCCAGACCTTGTCCTGTGGTATATTTACTCGCACTATGTACCACAATATCACAACCAAGCGTAAGGGGTTTACATAAAATTGGTGTGGCTACGGTATTGTCAACACAAGTCATAATATTGTGCTTTTTAGCAATGGCGACAATGGCATCAAAATCGGCTACATCAATACTTGGATTGGTAATACTTTCAAAAAGAATGATTTTTGTTTTTTCATCAACTAGTGCTTCAATTTCTGATGGGTTATTTACATTAAAATAACGGGTTTCAATTCCAAATCTTTTGATGGTATGACCTGTAAGTGTTGTTGTTCCACCATATACTTGTGAAGCCACAATGATGTTATCTCCAGCTTCAGCCACATTGGCAATGGCATAAAAAATAGCAGCCATACCAGAAGCAGTACCAACAGCTCCACCCCCTTGTTCTAAAGCATTAAAACGCTTTTCAAATACATCGGTTGTTGGGTTCATAAGACGGGTATAGATATTACCAAGTTCTTTTAGAGCAAAAAGATTTGCTGCATGTTCAGTGTTTCTAAATTCATACGCTGTGGTTTGGTAAATTGGAACAGCCATTGTTCCTTGGGCATCTTTCTCATATCCTGCATGAATGGCGAGTGTTTGTTCTTTCATAAGCTTCCTTTATTATTTGAGAAGATTATAACTAAAGATTGATTTATACTTTATTTATATTTAAGAGTATCAATATTTAATTTTTTATTTTCAAAAGGTTCAAAAATCGTTGAAATTTCGTTTACTTGATAAGTAAGTGGGTAGCCAATTTTTGAGTCTTTAGCTGTACTCTCTAAAATATAGTAAGCTCTATTATTCAAATAGAGTGCTTTTTTTGATGGAATATTTTCAAAAGGAACAATAACAAATATGTGTTTAGGTACCAAAACAAAATAAGATTCAATTTTTAATGCATGAAGTAAAGAGATGAGTAGATTACTTTTGTCATCACAATCTCCAAAGTTTTTTTCTATGGTCTGGGTGGGTAAATGGGCAGTAAAATTATTGACTACATAAGGAATATTGCTTACATAATCTAAAATATTTTGTGTTTTGCATTGATTATCTAAACAATTTTTTGTGAGTGAAAAAGCCAGTTTTTGAAGGGTTTTATTTGAACGTGTGTTGTTGACATAAGTGCCGTCATTTGTACCTAAATGACGTCTATTAACAACATTAATAACTTGGCTAAAAAGGTAAAGAAAATAGAGAGCCAAACTTCCCAATACAACTTTAGAAAGTGTATGGGAAAATTTAGAAGACATTAAGCATGATATTCAGTGTTAGCAAGGGCGATACAGTCAATTTCAATGCGTACTTTTTTAGGAAGTGTTTTAACAGCTACTGTACTTCTAACAGGTTTATGGTGACCAAAGTAGTGTGCATAAACTTCATTTACCTCAGCAAAATCATCCATATCAGCTAAAAAAATAGTTGTTTTAATAACATCATTAAAATGTGCACCTGCAGCTTCTAAAACATAAAAAAGGTTTTTCATAACTTGATGAGCTTGATTAACAACATCATCAGCAACAATAACACCTTGTTCATCTATTCCTATTTGTCCTGAAGTGTAAATCATACCATTGACTATGACAGCTTGTGAATAGGGTCCTATGGCTGCTGGTGCGTTATCTGTTGAAATGAATCTCATTAATTTCTTCCTTTGTTATTTGTTTTTTTACTTGCTTTCATAGAAAACATAAGAGGTTGAATAGTCTGAAAACTCAAAATAAACTTTGCTCTCTCCATTATCTTTCTTACCATTAAAGTTTTTATCATCATAACCATAACCAAATCGGTAAGGACGTTCGGTTCCTGTTCCCGTACCTGATGCTGTAGTAAGTTTATCTATTTCTATAAATTTCTTCACCAGTTTTTCTCCAGCATAAACATCAAGTGTACCATTGGTTCCTGTCCAGTTTTGAATGGAACGACTTAGTTTGTTTTGTGTCTCTTGGGTACAACCTTGTAATAGTAGTAAAAAAAGTATCATAGTTGTTAGTGTTAATTTCATAATTTTATCCTTTGGAAAGTATTTGTGCCATTTTAACACAAGATTTTTAGTTTTAGTTTTTTGGCATACCAAATTTTTGGGTTATCAATTCACCTTCATTGTTAAAATACAGATAGTAAAGTTTGTCTTTAAGCACTGAAAGCCCAGCTAAATATCGTAAAGCAATGTTCGCTTGAAGCGAGGCAATATGCATGACAATAGGGGCTGTAATTCCTCCTGGTTTATGCTCAGAAGCATTAAAGACTTGAAAAGAAGCTTCATCAAAAAAACAGACTTGACCATTAAACTCTTCTACTGAAGCATAAATCCAAGGGGTATTAATCGATCGTGCATAGTCATCTATCTCTTTACGTGTTCCAAGGTTATCCGTCGCATCTAAGATTAAATCATAGTTCTTTTCAAGCTTCATGAACTCTTGAAAAGTCATGTTGTGTGCAGAAGCCTTAATAAAAGGGTTTTTAGATTGCATCATTTCTACTACAACATTAGCTTTTAATTTGTTTTCGTCCTTTAGGGTGAAAGCAATTTGTCGGTGAATGTTATGTAAACTAACGGTGTCAAAGTCAATCATGTCTATTTGCCCAATACCTGAAGTACCCAGTGCCATAGCAAGGCTACAACCTAAACCACCAGAACCTATAATAGCGATTTTTTTGTTTTCTAGTGAAGATTGTGTCTCTTCACCCCATAATTGTATTTGTCTGTTAAAATAATCTTCTTTTTTTATCATCTTGCTAGTTTATCAAATAAACTATTTAAAAGCAAACTCACCAACAAAAACGGATAAGATTTTATTAATAAAAGATAGTAAATTTAAAAAAAGAGTAAATATGCGTGTAGATAAATGGTTAGCAGCCGTCAATGTAGTCAAACGACGAACAGTCGCTTCCGATATGGTAAAGTCAGGTGTTGTTTTTATTAATGACATGAAAGCAAAAGCCAGTAAAAATGTTGTGATTGGGGATAAAATAACCATAGAGTATCTTAAGGGTGCGAAGAACTATGAAGTTTTACAAATACCCACAACAAAAACCATTCCTAAAAGTAAAAAAGATGAATACGTTAAAGAACTGTAGCTTCGATTTGATCGAACAAAAATATTATAGAGCAAAAATATTATAGAGAATAAAAATGAATAATACCAGAGAAAAATTTGAAAAACTATTTAACAATGAACTAAGTATCCAAGAGGCAAGAGCCTTTCTAGTTGAGCTTTATGAAAAAGGCGAAACAGCCCAAGAGATTGCCATTGCAGCATCCGTGATGCGTGAGCATTCTATTAAATTGCCTATGAGCGATGAATTAAGAGAAAAAGCCATTGATGTCGTAGGAACAGGGGGAGATAAAAGTGGAAGCTTTAACATCTCAACAACCGTAGCACTTTTACTCGCTGCCATGGGAAAGACAGTTGCAAAACATGGAAACAGAAGTATCACTTCGAACTCTGGTTCAGCTGATTTATTGGAAGCTTTAAATATTAATTTAAATTTAACACCTCAACAGCAAGTTGAGATGCTAGAAAAAACAGGCTTCTGTTTTATATTTGCAGTCAATCATCATCCTGCAATGAAGCACATTATGCCTATTCGGCATTCTATAGAGCATCGAACTATTTTTAACCTTTTAGGACCTTTAACCAATCCTGCTGGAGCAAAAAAATATTTATTGGGTGTATTTCATCCTGATTACATTGAACGTATGGCAAATGCTTTACTCGAACTGGACATTACTCGTGCCTTTGTCGTAAGCTCAAATGATGGCATGGATGAAATTGGCTTAGCCACAACAACACCTTTTGCTTATGTGGAGAGTGGTAAGATTTCTATGGGGCTTGTAAAGCCAATGGATTTTGGTTTTCGAATGGCAGGAAAAGGTGAGATTATGGGGGGAACAGCTGAACATAATGCCATGATTACCCGTGAAATATTTGCTGGTATTGAGAAAGATGCAAAGTTAGATATTGTTTTACTGAACACAGCTTTTGCACTTTTTGTTGATGGTTCAGTGCGAGATATGAAAGAGGCTTTAAGCATGGTTCGTGAATGCATTAGTTCAGGTCAAGCCACAAAACATTTAGAATATATTTCTAAGGTTTCTAATAGTTTTTAAGATGAAAGAAATTATTGCATCATTAAATGAATTAGATACGGTTGTAAATCATTTAAATAAAATAGTACCATCATCAGCCATAATATTCCTCATAGGAAATCTAGCAGCTGGAAAAACAACCTTAACAAAAAAGATTGCAAAAGCAAAAGGCATAGAAGGTGAAATAACTTCGCCCACTTTCTCCTTGCAACAATGTTATGCTAAAAACCTTTTTCACTATGACCTTTATCGCATTGAGAACCATGAATTTATGGAGCTTGGACTTTTTGAAGAGTTTGACAAAGAAGGTTGGCATATTTTAGAGTGGGGTGATGTTTCACTTAAGAATTTTTTATTAAATGCTGGTTATGAAGTGTTTACTGTTAAAATAGAAGCTTTTGAAGAAAAAAGAAAATATAAAATAGAGAAGAGTTAATGGAGAAAATACATACCCTTGAAGCAAAGAACCTTTCTAAAACTATTAAAAAAACAACCATTGTGCATGATGTTTCAGTCAAAGTTTCATCTCGCGAAATTGTAGGGCTTTTGGGACCTAATGGTGCAGGTAAAACTACTTCCTTTTATATGATATGTGGGTTAACAGATGCAACGAAGGGTTCGGTTTTTATAGACAGTGATGAGGTGACAAAAATGCCATTAAGTCAACGTGCAAAACTGGGTATTGGGTATCTTCCTCAAGAAGCCAGTATTTTTAAAGATCTTTCCGTAGAAGACAATCTCTGGATGGCAGCAGAAGCCATGAAAATAGAGGAGAAAATAGCAAAAAAACGTATCGATAATCTTTTAAGTTTATTTAATATTGAACCCATTCGTAAACGTTTTGGAATTCAACTCTCAGGAGGTGAGCGAAGACGTGTGGAAATTGCTCGAGCTTTAGTTGCTGAACCTAAATTTTTACTACTAGATGAGCCATTTGCAGGAGTAGATCCCATTGCTGTTGAAGACATACAAGGGATTATAAGAGAATTGATAAAGCTTAATATGGGTGTTTTAATTACGGATCATAATGTTCGTGAAACATTGGGCATATGTGACAGAGCCTATGTTATGAAGTCTGGGGGAATGTTAGCAAGTGGAACGAGTGAAGAGATTAAAAATAATCCAAATGTCATTAAGTATTATTTGGGTGAGAACTTTCATTTTTAGATTTTGTGTTGGCTGAAGCCGACGTAATATAAAGACATGTCACAAAAATACCCATAAATTTTTTCCGAATTCCATAATCCTAATTTATAACTAACATAACGATAAACTAAGCCTTTCTAAGCTATAATCCCAAAAATTATTTTGTAACATAGGATGGATAAATGGAAGCACCATGGACTTTTATAGGCGTCTTTACAGGGCATGGCCCAGCATTGATGGTTGTACACTTACTTTTAGTAGCAGCAATTATTTTACTTTTAGCTAAAGCAGCTATTTCAACAATGAGAGCAGTACCAACAGGAACGCAAAACTTTATGGAAGCCTTTATTCAAGGTACAATCTCTATGGGTAATGATACTATTGGTAAAGACAGAGCACGAAAATATTTACCACTTATTTTAACCATTGGTCTTTTTGTGTTGATATCTAACTTAATTGGTATGGTGCCAGGATTTGAATCTCCAACATCAAACATCAATATTACACTTCCTTTAGCATTGGTAGTTTTCATATACTACAACTATGAAGGTATTAGAGAAAAGGGTGCTAAAAGTTATTTTGCTCACTTTATGGGACCTGTACCTATGCTTGCACCATTAATGTTTCCAATAGAAATATTATCACATTTATCAAGAATTGTTTCTCTTTCATTTAGACTTTTTGGTAACATTAAAGGAGATGACCTTTTCTTAGCAGTATTGCTTATGTTGGTACCATTCTTTGCACCACTTCCTGCTTATGCTTTATTAGCGTTTTTTGCAGTACTACAGACATTTATTTTTATGATACTGACGTATGTTTATCTTGCTGGTGCCACACTAGTAGATGAAGACCATTAGGTCACTTTAAGATAAAAGTAGACAATATGAAACTTTCTTCACCTCTTTTGTCTTGTCTTTTAAACTTTTTATTAGGAGCTGCTTGGGCTTTTGCTCTTGCAGGTGCGACAATTGTCTTTTACCTTTATTTAGAAATTGGTTTTATATATGCCATCTTTTCTGCTTTAATTGCCACACTTCCTGGACTTTTTTTAGTTCTCTTTATTGAATACTTTTTTATGAAACAAGAAACTTTAAGCGAATTAAAAAAACAAACAGAACTTCTTGAAGAGCTTACACGTAAATCATAATGATTGCTTACGCTATCACAGACCCCACAACTTTAAATTTTCAAACTTTAGAACAAGGCATAAAACATTTTGCTAGTCAAGCAAATATAATTGTCTATAGAGATAAAACTACTTCTAATTACAATACAAATGCCAAGCAATTTCTTACCGAAGCAAAAAAGCATAATTTTCAAAAAATACTTCTACATACAGATTATGCATTGGCATCAAAATTAGGTGCTAATGGAATACATTTAAAATCGACACAGTTTAGCGAAATTCAAAAAGCTAAGGCTTTAGGTCTGTTTGTTGTCATTAGTACTCATACCTATGAAGAGGCTCTTCACGCTCAAAACCTAGGTGCAGATATGGTTACTTTTAGTCCTATATTTAAAACAGCAAATAAGGGAGAACCTAAAGGTGTTGAGAAGTTAAGAGAAATTATTAGATTATTAGATATTCCTGTGATTGCTTTAGGGGGAATTATTAGTCAGGAGCAGATTGATTTGTGTGATGAAGCAGGGGCTGAAGGGTTTGCTTCGATTCGGTATTTTTCTTAAAGTAGAGAAATTTTCTTCTACTTTGATTTTTATTTAACAGCTTGAGCAATAAGATGAATTGCCATTCCATAGGAAGTTGAATTGTTATACTTGGTTAAAACCCTAAAGTTTTTTCCAGCCATCCAAATGTCATCATGGGTCTTATTACGATTTTTTAGTAAATAGGCTTTTGATTCATTAAATGGTTCGGTGGGCTTGATACCTTTTTTTGCCAAATAACTCACGGAATATTTCTTTTTATGTGAAGTTTTGAGTTTTTTAAAGCGTGTTCCTGAAAAATTGGTCGGCACGGCTACCACGCCCCCTTTGACCCAGCCTTTTTTATGCATAAATTTGGCAATAATTCCAATGGAGTCTTCTAAGTCCCATGGGTCTTTTACACCATCACCATTGTAGTCAACCCCAAAACG
This sequence comes from uncultured Sulfurovum sp., assembly GCA_902727995.1. Taxonomy (GTDB): domain Bacteria; phylum Campylobacterota; class Campylobacteria; order Campylobacterales; family Sulfurovaceae; genus UBA1140. The sequence continues at coordinate 27,700 of CACVAZ010000014.1, read as the reverse complement.
TCGCTGTATAGAAGGCATTTGTTGTACAGCTCCCATTGCCCCTGCAAATGAGCCGTACTGGCTGTAGATGTCACGGTTCTCTTCTCGCATAAGTAGAAATAAGTTTTTAAGTTCAGATTTGAACCATTTGTGCATTCTATTTTTGTGAAAACCCAAAGTGGCTAAAGAATCGAGTACTCGAAAGTCCCCTGTGTACGTACCATATTTACTTTCAACTCCCATGAAGCCTACAATGTAGTCCATGTCAATGTTGTATTGCTCTTGGGCACGTTTTAAAGTACTGTAATAATTTTTTTTAAATTCTTTGGCAAGGGCTAAAGTTTCATCATCTAAAACATGGGCTTTATAACGTTCCCAAGTTCCATTGGTACTATTTGGTTTGTATTTACCGACGTAACGGTCAAGGGTTTCTTGGTCGAGCATGGCATTGGCTAAAACTTCTTCGATGTAGGCACGTTTAAAATTATTTTTTTTAACCATCATGTTCACAAAGCTTTTGACCTCTTGTTTAGCTAAAAAGTCATAAGGAATAGGAGGTAATGGGACTTTTGGTTCAGTGGCTTGGAGTGCGAATGTTGTTAATAGGGTTAGGCTTAAAAGTTTTAAAATTTTCATATTTAATTATATTAAATATGGGCTGAGGGGTAGGCTAAAGTTTTAGAATATCTAAGTAATGAACGTCTTTTAGGAGGTAAAATCAGACTTTTACTTACAATTAAATATGACAATTTGAGATATGAATTCTTTGATGAAGAGAGTTTATGATATTCTTTCTAAATTACATTGATAGGAGTCCTTAGGTGTCGGATGAAAAGTTGTCGCAAATAAAAGTAGCAGGTTTTGTGATAAAGCCAGAGGCACTTGAACTCTTAGCTATCTATGAAAGTATCAAAGAAAAATTTGAAGCACGTAATATTGAAGTTTTTTTAGTTGATTACTCTGCTAAGATGCTGGGTATTTTAGATGGGGTGAGTTTTAAAGAGCTTTGTGATAGGTCAGATTTTTTAGTCTCTTTAGGGGGAGATGGAACTTTGCTTTCTTTGGTTCGAAAAAGTTATGGTTATCATAAGCCTGTGGTGGGAATTAATGCTGGAACTTTGGGTTTTTTGGCTGATGTACGTATTGCTGAAGTAGATACTTTCTTAAATAATTTGCTTATTGGTGAGTATCGAATTGATGATCGCATGATGATTGATGGGTATATTCAAACAGCAGATGGACGAAAGAAGTTTCATGCTTTTAATGATGTGGTAATCACAAGACCAATTATTTCAAGCATGGTAAAAATTGATGCATCGGTTGATGGTGAATGGTTCAATACTTACAGAGGTGATGGGTTAATTATTTCTACTCCTACAGGTTCAACGGCATATAATTTAGCAGCTGGAGGTCCTGTTATGTATCCTTTAACTCAGGCATTTATCATGACACCTATTGCAGCACATTCCTTGACCCAGCGTCCGATGGTCTTACCTTCAAACTTTACCATTGACTTTTCTTCTCCTAAAGACAATGTTATTGTCATGGTAGATGGACAAGATAATTATGAAATGATGGCTGGTGATGTTTTGGTAATTAATGGTGCACAAATAGGTGCTAAGTTGTTGCATAAAAAAGAGAGAAACTATTTTTCTGTGTTACGGGAAAAATTACACTGGGGTGATAAAGAATAATGATTAATAGAGTATATTTAAAAAACTTAATAAGTTTTTCTGAAGTAGAAATAGAATTAAAAAAAGGTTTGGTTGTGTTATCTGGTCCTTCAGGGGCTGGTAAATCACTTTTTATGAACAGTATTTTATCTACTTTTGGTTATGGAACTGCCGAGGCTACTCTTTGTGAAGTATTGGTTACAAAACCTAAAAATATGCACAGTGAGGTGTTTGAACTTGAAGATGAAATAACACTTAAAACGATTAAAAAAGAGAAAGTTCGTTATAGCATTGATGGTCAGAATGTTTCTAAAAAGGTTTTAAATGGAATGTTCAGCCCTTTTGTACAGTTTTTGTCTGTTCGAGATAAAAGTGGCTTTGAAAGTACAGATTTATTGAAGTTAATAGACAATGAATTATTGGCTAAAGATAAAGGGTTTAAAAAATTATTAAAAGAGTATCAAAAACGTTATGCCCACTATAAAGCTAAATTAACTCAGTTAGAAAAAATAAAAGCAGATGAAGCAAAAATTTTAGAACTTATAGAATTTACAGAGTTTGAGATAGAGAAGATTGAGTCGGTTAAACCTGTAATAGGTGAAGATATTGAATTACTAAAAGTCAAGCATCAACTCTCTAGAATTGACAAAATCAATGATGCTATAGAAAATGCAAATGGTATTTTTACTTTTGAAGAGTCGGTTACGGAAGTTTATAGACTTTTAGATAAAGATGATGCCATTTTTTCAGAGATGATGAATCAATTACGTGCTGATTTTGAAGACATTGAATCCCTTTCAGAAGAGTTGGCTGAGGTTGATATTGAAGCTGTATTGGACAGGTTAGAAAAAATATCTTCTTTGAAAAATAGATATGGAAGCATTGAAGAAGCAATAGAATATGTAGAGATAAAGAAAAGAGAGTTAGCAGGTTACGAAAACATCGAACAAGACAAAAGTATGTTAATCTCTTTTTTAAACATGGAATTTTCAGAACTTAGTACTTTAGCAGGACAAATCTCTTTTGCACGTAAAGAAAAAGCATTGATGTTAGAAAAACCATTAAAAAAATATTTAGCAGAGTTAAAGCTACCTGCACTTGAATTTGTATTTAACTCTAAGGGCTTAGAGAACAGTGGGCAAGATAGTGTTGACGTAAACATGAATGGGTCAACAGCTAATAAACTTTCGGGAGGAGAGTTTAATCGTGTACGTTTAGCTCTCATGGTTGTTGCTCTTTCAGGAGTGAAAGAAAGTGGTGTTTTGATTTTAGATGAAATTGATGCCAATGTATCAGGAGATGAGTCGATTGCCATTGCAAATATGATTGCTAAACTTTCAGAAGTCTATCAAATATTTGCTATTTCACACCAAGCACATTTGGCATCTAAAGCCAAACAACATTTATTGGTTTCTAAATCTAAAAATGAGAGTAAAGTTACTCTACTAGACAGAAAAGGTCAAATATCAGAAATAGCCCGTATTATAGGAGGGGAGAAACCCAATGCAGAAGCAATAAGTTTTTCAGAGAAACTATTGTCTTTAACTTAGATTTTATTAAGTTTAAGTTTTAATATTAAAATATTTTGTTAAAATTATATTAAGTTTAATATAATTTAGGAGTATTTTGATGTTTAGTAAAAAAAATGATTATAGAAATGCAATACGATATATAGAAAATAGTGCATCAGGAGAAATAAAATTACGTAACAAAATTTTATTTATTTTTAATTTTATCTTTTTGGGGTTTTTAACTTACGTAATGTTTAATTACCTACAAAGTAATACGAATACATTTTCTTTTCCTGTATTTAAAGAAGCTGTGTTAGGAGTGAGTGAAACGGTTGATGAGGTAGCATTAGAGAATGTAAAAATGATTAAAGTTTTAATGCCTAGACCCTCCATTCAAAGTCAACCTTTTTATACTGAAGCTATGGCTACATCGGAATATTAATTAAATTATTTATTTTATATTTTTTTAAAATTTCATAGTTACTGCCTTTTTTTCTATTAAAATGGCTAAAAGTAAAAAATAAAGAAGGTTGTTTATGTTTGATACCAATGATGTTTATAATGATGCAGTTAGAGATTCAAGTCTTCATGCTGAAGAACATAAAAATGCTCAAGAGTGGTTAATGGTCTCTAAAATAATAATAGCATTATTAATAATAGCCAGTGCTTATGTAGGATTTCATTTTTATACAGAAAGTTCTTCTGTTAATGAGTCATTAATCGTTAAAGATGAGCTTGTAGATGAGGTTCAGGTTAAATCAGGATTATTAGTAGAATCAGAAGTTTCTAAAGTAGTAGAAGTTTTTAATTCAGAAGAAGACTATTTAAATGCATTAAGAGAATTAGAAGTTGAATTAACAGAAAAAAAAGAAAATGTTAAAGTAGAAAGTAGTAAACACTTAGCACTAAGCTCAGCCATGAATGAAATCATGAATGATGCTCTCTTTGTAGACAATACAAATTATACAAATGAACTTAGAAAAGAGATTGATGTTGATTTAGCTAAGGATACTGAAGAATTAGGTCGTAGGGTTGTTGTAAAAAAAGGGGATACTCTACAAAGTATTTCTAACAAGTTTTATGGAGATGCTAGGAATTATAAGCGAATTATTGCAAGTAACGAGGGTTTAAATTCAGATGACACTATTTATGTAGGACAAACAATTCTTTTACCATATTAAATATGCTAAAATTCTTTTAAATAACTTTAAAGGTTTAGCATGATTATCGATACTCATTGCCACTTGGATGATGAACGCTATAATGAAGACATAGAAAAAGTAATAGAACGTGCAAAGGCTAAGGGAGTTGAACGTTTTATTGTTCCTGCTGCAGATCCGACCACACTTAAAAGGGCTGTTGAACTTAGTGAAAGCTATGAAGAAGTCTATTTTTCTGTAGGAGTACATCCTTATGATGCTAAAAATTACAATAAAGAATTTCTCTCAACTTTTATAACCCATCCTAAATGTGTTGCCATTGGTGAATGTGGGTTGGACTATTTTCGTTTACCTGAAATCCAAGAAGAAATTGAAGCTGAAAAAAAACTTCAAAAAGAAGTTTTTATAGATCAAATTCTTTGGGCTAAAGCATTAAAGTTACCTCTTATTGTCCATGTACGTGAATCATCAGCTGATTGTTTGGCACTTTTAATGGAACATGCTGGAGAAGAAGGTGGGGTTTTACATTGTTATAATGCGAATGAATCACTTTTGAAACTTTCAGATAAAAATTTTTATTATGGGATTGGTGGGGTTTTAACGTTTAAAAATGCTAAAAAACTTATTAATGTTTATTCTAAAATACCCTCTGATAAACTCATTATAGAAACAGATTCACCTTATTTAACACCTCACCCTCATAGAGGAAAAAGAAATGAACCAGCTTATTGTGATTTAGTAGCATCAAAAATGGGGGAACTCTCTAATGTTGATAAAAGTGACTTAATATCAAGTACGACTTTTAATGCTAAAAGATTATTTAGGAATATTTCTTAAAAAAATATAAATTATAAATTATAAAATTTATTTTTAAGCTAAAATATTCTATACTCCAAGTATAAATATTAAGGACAAAAAATGAATTTTTATAAAATACTCATAATATCTCTCTTTTTCACTTCATTTGTACATGCAGATATTCGCTCTGAATTCCCAAGTTATTCCTATGTATTAACTGAATTTGATGTAGATGAACGTTTTATTGATAATCAAGAATTTAAAAATTTTGTGAATCAGAATAAAAGAGCTTATCGTAAACGTTTTATTAATGCTGTTAAGCGAGGTAATTTAATTGTTCCTACGATTAAAAAGATGCTTTATCAACAAGATATTTCTCCTGTTTTTCTTTATATTTCAATGGTTGAATCAGCCTTTGACCCTAAAGCAAAATCTCGTACAGGGGCAGGTGGGTTGTGGCAATTCACTGTCGATACGGGAAGTAAAGAGTTTAATTTACATGTGGGTAACAATTTAGATGAACGATATGATCCAATAAGAGCAACTAATTCAGCCATTCAATATCTCTATAAAATGAACAATAATTTAGGGGCATGGTATTTAACAGCGATGGCTTACAATTGTGGTAATGGTTGTGTTAATCGTTCCATTGCAAGAGCTAAAAGCAGAGATTTAGCTACTTTAATCTCATCTCGTAATGGGCATATTAAGCCTGAAACTAGAAAATACATCAAAAAAATACTGCTTATGGCAATGATCGGTGAGAATTATCTTTTTAAACAAGATGATAACCTTGGTCAGATGATGTCTAGTCTCAATAAAGATAGTATTACCCCTGTAAAAGTACGTTCAGGTGAAAGTTTGACCTATTTATCAAATATTTTGAATATGGATTCCTATTATTTAAAAAAGATTAATGCCCATTTGAAAAATGGTAAAGTTCCTCCTAGACATGGGTATAAGGTTAATATACCTACGTCAAAAGTCCCTATGTTTTATAAGCATTATACTCAAAATAATAGATCGAATAATATTGGCTATTATAAATACGCACAAAGGTAAGTTATGAATATTTTTAATAAAAAAACCCTATTGTTTTTCACTCTCTCTTCGTTAATGATTAACGGCTGTGTTGCCAAAAATAAAGTTGCCGTTAAAGTACCTATGCAGACAAAAACTATATTTTCTTCAAATCAGGTTCAGAGTAAAAATACTTGGAAGAAAGTTAACACTTCTAATAAAGAAGATTGTATCGATTGTTATGCAACAGGAACAGATAACTCTAAATTAGCATCTTCTTCTAATAATACTTCTTCAACAATAGTTAAAAATTCATTTGTTGAGACTAAGAGTTTTGGAGCTTATGATTATACGGAGAAAGCATCAGACACGAGCATAAAAGTAAATAATTATATGGCAACTACTGTCCCTGCAATTTCTTCTGTGAATAGTGCTTATGGAACCTATAGTAGTTCTTCAAATAGTGCTAATACAGCTATTCAAGTTGGTGCATTTAGAGAATATGTAGGTGCTACAAAATACATGAAACGCTATAATGCTTTGTCAAATAAATATAAAGTAACCATTAAGACAGGTAGTAAAAATGGGCAACCATTACATCGTGTTAGGATAGAAGGTTTTAAGACTAAAGCAGAAGCAAAAAAATTCATGTATAGCTATGGTATAAATGATGCTTTCGTTGTTAGAAAATAAAATTTTATGCTAAAATATCCTTAATAACTTATAGGATATATCATGGTAGAACTCTCTAGAGAAACCAAAGAGACTCAAATCTTTGTTAAGCTTGAACTTTATGGTCAAGGTAAATCAAATATCAGTACAGGTGTTGGTTTTCTTGATCATATGTTAGAAGCCCTCACTAAACATGCACATATGAATTTAGACATCACTTGTAAAGGTGATACACATATAGATGATCATCATTCCGTTGAAGACATTGGTATTGTGATTGGTCAAGCACTTAAAAAAGAACTTTATCCCATTAAGAATATTGAACGTTATGGTAATGCTACAGTAGTAATGGATGAGGCTGCTGTCACTTGTGATCTCGACATTTCTAACCGACCTTTTTTAGTATTTGATATGCCTATGGAAGGTAAAGTAGGTAACTTTGATGTAGAATTAGTAGAAGAATTTTTCCGTGCGATTACTTTTAATGCTTCTATGACCGTACATCTTATTTGTGGACGTGGAATCAATAAACATCATAGAATAGAAGCAGCCTTTAAAGCTTTGGCTGTTGCCCTTCGTCGTGGAGCAACCCTTAATCACAATGCAGGAATTCCGAGTACTAAAGGTGTCCTATGAGCATCGAACTTATTGTTCTTGATGTTGATGGTACTTTAACGGATGGAAAAATTACCTATACTCAAAATGGAGATGAAATTAAATCTTTTTCTGTCAAAGATGGTCTTGCCATTGCTTCTTGGGTTAAGCTAGGTAAACATGTTGCCATCATTACAGGTCGTAGCTCTAAAATAGTTGAACGTAGAGCCAAAGAACTTGGCATTGCTCATTTTTATCAAGGCATTCACAATAAAAGAGAAGTTTTAGAAACCTTATTAAAAGAGTTAAATTTGACCATGAATAATGTGGCTTCCATAGGAGATGATTTGAATGATTACTCGATGTTAGTCGCTTCTAAACGTGCTTATGTTCCAGCAGATGCTTCCATTTTTGTTCAAAAAATTGCAACAGAAGTATTAAGTTCTAATGGTGGGGATGCTGCTGTTAGAGAAATGATTGAAAAACTTATTGTCTTAGAAAATTTAGAAGAGAAGTATTTGGCTTTATGGCAATAAGGATTGAGTATTTATTGGTTCTGATGCTGATAATTTTATTACTAAGTATTTTAGGAATAAATCCTAAATCACAAATCGCAAAATCTTCCAAAGGTGACAAAGAGGTTGAGTTTCAAAACTTCTCTCTTTATGACATAAAAAAAGATGATCCCTCGCAAGTAATATCTGCACTTAAAATGATTAAGTATGAAAACTATTTAGACATGGAATCAATTGATTTAAGAGATGAAAGTGGTTATCGACTCTTGTCTAAAAAAGCCATTTATGAAGATGACTTTGTTTATATGGACAGAGGGGTCAATGTTTTACGTGATGATGGCTTAAAGTTTTCTACAAAGAGTTTAAATTATAATGTGAAAACCAAAGATATTAAAACCCTAAAACCTTTTATGTTAGAATTTAATTCTAGCATTATTCAAGGTGAAAATTTGGCTTTAAATATGGAGAGTAAAAATATTTCTGCTGATAATATTGAAGCAAAAATATTTTTTGTAGAGGCAAGTAAAAATACTAGTTTAGAGTAATGTTAGTTAGCCTATCTATCTTTCCTAAATAATTGTTAAAGTTTAAAGAGGTAACTGCCGTTCGTCCTAAAGCAAAATGTCGTGAAGAAGAACCCCAAACGGTATGAATAATATAGGGTTCTCCTTTATGCTCTCCTAAATACAAAACAATATGACCCTTTAAATGTAAAATACTTCCAGCAACCATAGCAGTCGTTTTTAAAAAAGTATGCTTGGATGTTTTAGAGAGTCCTGAAAGTTCGAGTTTTGCATCTGATACGTTGGATTGCGAGGCTGAATTTCTTGGCAGTTTTACCCCAACCGTTGCGTAAATTTCTTGTAAAAACTTTGAGCAATCTTGTTCTCCATACATTCCACCCCAACCATAGGGGGCATGTAAAAATTTAAAGGCTTGTGTTAAAATATTTTGGGCTGTATATTTTAAATAACCCTTATGCACATCAGCTGTTTTAACCGTAGCATTTGAGAGGATTAAGTTTCCATTGCTATCAGCCGTAGGTACCATGACCATGGTCATGTCATCAAGTTTTAAAAGAGAGGGTAAACGTACCCCCATACGCATGTAATCATGGTAATGTCCCTCAATTTTAAGAGAGGTTTTAGCAGCAGTGGTGACCACGAAACTTTTGGAATTGAGATAATTTAGAATTTCTTCTCTTTCTCCAAAAGCAATATTTTCAGAACGCACCCAACCTGAGCTAGTAGGTCCAATGCCATAGTGCCATAATCCATCTTTTGTTGAGTGTAAAATAGCAATAGGCGTTGCAATGTCAAGGGCAGAGTTTTGATTACGGTCAAAGTGTATTTCATATTTCTTTTTAAGTAAGGCAAGTTCTGTTGGGACAATTTTTTGGTTACAGTATGAGGTAGTTAAGGCATAGCGAGTTTTGACGGAAGTACTCAAAAAAGCTTCACTGTTCAAGTATTGTTTGATATTTTCATAAAACATACGTGATATTTTATTGCCATCTTCTAAATAACTCACTCTTGATTTTATGCCTGTATAATTTTTCAAAATACTTTTTTTTACCCAAGAACTACCATAGGCTCTATTCACATCTTTAAAAAAAGTCAAAGTATGTTTGTTATGGGCTGTATTTTGATTAAAAGTTTCTATCTCTTTCTCATTCATGATAATCTTATGAGGATTTTCAAGTTTATCAATCCAAAACTCTGGAATATTCAAATGCCGATTTTTATTGACAATAATAACAGGTTGCTTCTTTTTTGAGTTACTTAGAAGAGGGGTGTTGTCACCCACATCTTGGCAAGAAGTAAAAAACAGAGAGAGCATCAACGAAAATAATAAAGACTTTTTCATACGTTCCTTACAGCTTCTTTGCGTTATATTTAATATCAGAAGGTTGGCTGTAGTTAGGAACATTGTCATAACTAAACACAGCAAAATATTTATCTACATGGGTTGAACCAAAATTGTCAAAAGTATAGTTGTCTGTTCCCCCATAAATCTTAACCCCATCAAATGGATTTTTAGGAGTGTGCCAACGGTTTCTAACCACATAATATCCAACTAAATCTTCATCCGTTATTTTATCCCATGTAAGTTTCACGAGTTTATTTTCAACAAACACTTGAAGGTTCACAGGAGAAGGAAGAGGTTGTTTACGTCGACAAATATAATTTATTTTCAGTTTCGCAGCCCCCTTACCTTTGTATGCCCAGTTTATTATATGGTCACGGCTTAACATGGAAGTTGGACGAATAATAAATTTTGCTTCACTGTTATTTCGCTGTTTATCTTCCAATGCCAGTTTTGAGAAATGGTCAAAAATAAAGTTATGTTCTTGTTTTGTGCCTAACTCTTCAGAACTTACTTCATAGCCAATAAACTCAATGCGTTCTCGGTCTTTAATGTCTTTATAGGAAAACTCTTCTAAGTCAATAAATTCAACGTTATAACGAATGTCAACTTTATTTTTAACCGTTGAAGTATTTTCAAGTTGAATCCAAGCATCGGTAATAATGGCTTCATCAGGATCAGGTAAAGAAGAGAGATCAAAAGACATAAAAGCATAAATCTTTTCATCATTTTTATTAAATCCACATGCCATTGAGTCTGGAGTAATACCATCAGGAGCAATGGTCATTGAGTTTTCAAGCTTAATGGTTACCGTTTTGCTTGGTACAGTATATTTAATATCCATAGAAGGTCGATAATGTATGCCTCCACCTTGGTTTCCATAGCCTAAATCAAAAACCATAACTTGAGAATCTCGTCCTACAGGTAAGCTTGTTGGACCTTCTAACTTTAGGGTTATTTTACGTTGTTTTAATTGTTCCTGAATCATTTTATTTTCAGTATCATTACAATCCCAGTGTGACCAAATTCCTTGTGTGAGTTTTTCAGAAGGAATATTTGCTCCAATGGTTTTAATATGTTTGGCATGATGAACTTGATCAAAGTCACGTATGTTAGGTACTGTATCTTGGTCAATAATTGATAAAGACCATTCGCCATATTTTTCAATTTTTGCTGAGACACGATTAAGAGGATAGAGAGAAATCTTAGTATCTAAGATAATGGCATCTTTAGGAATTTTTCCCAAATCAAAAGACATAATACCATAAGAGATACCTCGCCCTTGGCTGACACCAACTTTAAGTGAATTAACGCCAAAATGCCCATGGTTCGCTTCTGGTGATTTTTGAGCAACATAACCTACATCAGAAGTATGAGGAAAAATAGTTCTTGAAAATTCATGTTCGTCCAAAAGTGTTTTGAGTTTTACTTTTGGGGGATAAGGTGATTTTATTTTTGAAAGTTTATGCACGGCTCTGATGTAATAAAAATACATCGTACCACTCTGTAGGTTTTCATCAGTAAACTCTTGGTTAGAGGTAATACCTATGAGTGAAGAGCTATTACAAGCCATTTTGTTATTCAGGTTTCGGTAAATTTCAAAATAAATATTAGGATTAGCTTCATATTCCCAAGCCAGTGTACAATCATTCGAAGAGAAGTTTTCTAGGTGAAAATTATCAATTCTCTTAGGGGCTTTTCTTCCATAACTTTTAGCTTCACTTAAAGCATAAAGCAAGGCAGGAATATTCTCTTTAACCGACTCGGACATATTGTGCATGTAATCGGGAATGTTACGTGTTCCCACTTCAACGACAATGGCAATAATTCCCTTAGAGTAGTAATATTCACGTCCTGAACCAGAAATGAGTTTGGTAGGTGGCTTTCCACGGTTTATTCCATAATGACGACCCGTGACTTTATGAATATGGTAGTTCATGTTGGCACAAAGTGCGTTCATGTCCGTACCCTCTATTTCACTTTCATGGTTAAATTTATGAGCAGGAAAGAAGACATTTCCTTGTGAATGGTAGTCGAGTGCAATGTTAATGTTTTTATGTTCATCAACAAAGTTTTTAATGGCTTGGGTCTCAGGTTCTGAGAAAGGATGAGGACCACCATAGACATTACTTGAAGTTTGATCTGATTTCCGATATCCTATTTCAAAGTTACGGTTCAAATCAACACCATAAGTTCCATCTCCATTATCTCGACGATTCTTTCGCCAAAAAGAAAAATGTTTACGGCTGTACTCAAATCCATCAGGGTTAAGGCATGGCACAATGTAGAGGGTATTTTGACTTAGAGTTTCTAAAATCTTAGGGTTGTTTTCATAGTTTTTAAGAATATAGTCAATAAACTCAATCGCAAGTTCATGTCCTATCCATTCACGAGCATGAACAGTACCAGTGTAGAGAAGTGCTGGTTTTAGGTTGGCATAAGCAACATCCAAAGATATCGTAGCTAACATGATATCTCTATTTTCCCAAGTAGACCCAATATTTTGAATAGATATAATATTGGGGTATTTTTCAACACAGTTTTTAAGAAAGGCACAGCCTTCATCGTAAGATTTATATTGTTGTTTCAAAAGTCTCTCCTCCTATTTTAAATAGGTGAAATTTTAACAGATAGATACCAATATAGAGGTTAATGAGATGTTTTATTCTTATTCCATTTAACGACTATTTTATTCATTATTTTTTTATCAATTTTTTTAATATTTTTTAAAATTTTCGGTTCAACATCCAAAATATTGATAAGTTCAGCATGAGTATAATGCTTTAAGATCTTTTTTAATTTCTTTTTACCAAAACCTTTTATAGAAAGAAGAAATGATTCTAGGTCTTCATTAGAAATTTTAACAAATTCTACATTGGACTCATCAGCACTTATTTCAGGTTCAATTTCTTTTTTGAGGGCAGGGACTTTCATAGATTTTAGGCTTTTAAGAGGAAACTTGTCTTGGTAGTTCCATTTTTCACTTGGCCACTCTTCGAATGTTCTTGGTTTAATATCGAACATTTTATACGTAGAATCAAGCTCATGCATGTAAACTTCAGCATCACCATGTACGCGTTTCTTTTTACCAAAATAAGCACCATCATAAGAAGGATTGTACTCACCAAAGGTAATGTGTCTCATGGTTCTAAGTAAATCAGGGCTGATTTTACTTAACTCTTCCCAGTTAAACATTGGCATATGTGGTTTTCTAAAACGACCTTCGCTTAGACTCCACATCAGGTATTGACCAATCCAATCTCTGATGTAAGGGAACGCAGCAAAAGCTGTAGCACACTCTAAGATTCTTACTTTACCATCTTTTCCGTAGGCAACATCACATGCCCAGTATTCAGCATTGGCAGATTTGGAAACTTTGACAGCAAGGTCAAGAACATTTTTAGGAACATTCATATAGTCCATCTCTCCACCTTGACTGGTGTTGGTTAACCACTCACCCTCAGGAGCTCTTCTCCAGAAGGCACAAACAGGTTTATGACCAATCAACATGACACGAATATCAGCTTCCATGGGTACGAAATCTTGGAAATACATTGGGTGATATTTTTTCTCAGCAAAAAGCTCTTTGGCTTCAGTATATGAATCAACTTTATGAACAAAATATCCACCATAGTTCGATGGACCATAAGACATTTTAACAATTTTTGGATATTCTGTTTTCTTTAAAAATTTGTCAGCATTTGGTCGGTTGTAATAAACATATGTTTTAGGAATGGGTAAATCATATTTCCATGCAAAACGGGTTACATTTTCTTTTGATTTGTTTGAAAACTGTGTGTCCAATGATGGAACAAAACGTACATGTGGAAGCTCACGTGCAATTTCTCTAAATGTTTCATAGGCAGTCGCTGGAATATTACCGATTAATACATCAATTTTCTTTCTTTTAACCTCTTTTATAAATCTCTCTTTATCGTTTTTCCAGTGATAGGTTACGGTCTCTATTTTATTTGGCCACCCTTTAAAGTTTGAGTGGTCGAAAAATCTTAATACATAATCCATGTATAAAAAACCTAGTTTTGGTAGTTCTTTGTTACTTAAGCCCATTGTCTTATTATCCTTTGTTGTTTGGTAAATTATTTTTTTGTTTTTCTATCAATTAAATCAACAATTAAGTCAATTTTTTTGTCGTTAAAGTTTAGACCCATTTTTTCTTGTTCTGGTGTGGCAAATGCTGGAATTCCATTGACTTCAAGTACGACATACTCTTCTCTTTCTTGATCGTAAATGATGTCAACCCCTGCAATGTCTGTACCACAGGCCTTAGCAGCTTTTTTTGCTATGTTAATGATTTGATCATTGGGTTCGCGTAAGAAGATTGAACCTCCTGAAGTAATGTTGGTTTTCCAATCATTTTTTCCTGCTTTACGTCCATAACATCCAATGAATTCATCATCAACAATGTCAACCCTAAAATCAGTGTTATCATATTTTACAAATCTTTCAACATAAAAGTAACGTAAATCCATTTGGTTAAGAAAAGGCATTAACATATTCAGGTTGTCTTCACTTTCTATTTTGGTTAAGCCAACACCACCCCATCCATCTGTAGGTTTGTAAACCATTTTGTCCCATTTTTTAATGATTTTTTTAAGTTGTTCTGTGTCATCACGATGACAAAGCTGGTAATCAGCTGTTTGGACTCCAGCATTTCTTAAGACGAAAGAGGTGTGAAATTTATCTTCGGTTAATGCAAATGCTTCATAAGAGTTAATCATAGGAATCATACGGTTTAGAGCCTGATATAAATACGTTTGATATTGTGTTTGTTCTCCAGCATTATAAGAGAAAAAAAGATCTAATTTATTGACTTTTGTCTTGCTCTTTTGATGAATAATATTTCCATTTTTTGCTGTGGCATCACGTAAGTTAATGTCGTTAATTGTTTCGATGTCTCGTTCTTTTAATTTCTTTGTTATCTCTTGTGCAATTTTTTCACCACCAGAGTTTTTATAGAGCCACATTCCTATTTTACGTTTTTCTGACATTTGTTTTTCCTTTTCAAGTTTTAAATTAAAGTACTTTATTTTTTTGATGATATTTTAAGATGCTGGTCATTAGGTCAATACGTTGTATAAATGAACTCTTTAAAGCTCTTTCATGCACAGTATGATCACCATCTCCAAAAGGTCCAAAGCCATCGAGCGTTGTTACACCTTGGGAGGCAATAATATTAGCATCACTAACCCCACCACGTTGTTCAGTTGGAAGAGCTGTATTGGAGATACTTTCAATCTTTTTAATTAAAATTGCTTGTGCTTCATTACTTTGCATAACATCTCTTTGAATGTTTCCTGATAGCGAAGATTTTGTTCCTTCAACATAAGAAGTAAGGGTAATTTCATTTAAAGCATCTAAAAGTCGGTCACGCTCAGAATTTTGCGTATAACGTAGTTCTAAAAGCAGTTCACAGGTGGGTGAAATGGTATTTGCCCCAATACCTCCTGTAATTTTCCCAACATTAACGGTGGTTCCAATTTCAAGATTAGTCAGTTTGGTAAGGGCTTGAAGTTTGTAAGTTGCTTCTAAATTGGCATTGATACCTTCATCATAACGTACTCCAGCATGAGAAGCTTTTCCCTCAATGTTAATGGTAAAGGTTCCTACTCCTTTACGACCTGTGACCACTTCTAAGTTTTTTCCTGCTGCTTCAAAAACAAAACAAAGATCATAGTCTTTTGCCAGTTTAGAACTGAGTGTTTTACTGTCATCAGAACCACTCTCTTCATCAGAGACCAATAAAAAGTCAATGTTTTCTATTTTTCCATTTTCTTTATGAATATTACGCAGTGCTTGAAGGGCAACAATATTTCCCCCTTTCATGTCACAAACACCTGGCCCATAAATCCAAGTTTTATCTTCCCAATAGTGTTCAAATTTTCCTTCTGGAAAAACGGTATCATTATGTCCAAGCAGTAAAATTTTTAGACCATCCGTTTTAGGAGATAAGTAGAGATTGTGATTCCCAATTGTCTCTCGTTTATAAGAGATATTTTTAAAGCCTAAAGCTTCAAACCAAGTACTCATTAACTTAGAAACTTCATCAACACCATCTTTGTTTTTAGTGTAGGAGTTTATATTAATAATTTGCTTCAAGTCGTCGAAATATGTCATTGTTTTTTCTTTTATTTAGCTTATTTTGTCTATAAAATATAAATCTAATTACATTTTGTGTAATTATTGAGAATTATATCAGTAAAAAACAAAAGTAAAGATAAAAAATAGCTAAAAAAATTAGATTTTTAATAAAAAATAAAGATAAGAAAAAAAGAAAATATTATGAGGTAAAAGAGCTAAAAAATATTGGAAAATCACAAGAAGAAATTCAATAAAAAAGAATATAATAAGTATAAGAGAATTAGTCTCTTATACTTACATTGATTTAAAGGATTTATAATGCCAAAATACATACAATTAAAAGAAGCTATTCATAAAACAGAGAAATTATCAGAAGCTCAAAAAACGCAAAGTGTTAAACATATTGAAGAGTGGTTAACAGAAGACAAAGCTTTTGGCTTACTCTATGATGAATTAATTGAAGTAAACAGTGTTTTTAAAGAAATTTTTAAAGATTTAGGCTTAGTTTAATAAAAGGAGTCATAATGAATACCGATAAACCAACCCCACTAGAACAAGAAATTGAAAATCGTAGAGAAGAAATTAAAGATGAATTAGAATCACTTTTTAAATCTAATTTGAAAATTTCTCATTGGGATGTTCCCGAAGTAGATGGACAGAAGTCATCTGAAATGATTCTAGAAATTTTACAAGAAAAACTTGATGAATTAAGAGTTGAAGTGAAAGAGAAAAAATACGAATACTCTTGATTACTCTACGTTGTAATTTATGAATAACTTCTCTGTCAATTTATTTGATAACAGAGAACTTATTTGTTTTTTAAAGTGTGTCAAATAGATTTTCAATAATACTATTTTTACTATTAATATCTCCATTGGTTGCAATATCAACACCATCTACAGCAGAACTTTTAATAATTCCTAAATGGTACTCATTTTGCATGAAGTATTGGTATCCACCCTCATCATGTCTTGGATTATCAAATAGACCCATTGGTGCAAATCCAAAGAGACCTTTTTCTTGTAGTTCCTCTCTCATGAGTGATAACTCTCGGTAAACATTATCTGCTTTTTCTTCCCACCCACTGTAGTCAAGTTCTGAAGTTTCTATACTGTCATTAGCATTCCCATCAGCCCATGTTGCTGTAGCAATTGAAATATATGGTAAGAACACAGGTTTATTATATTTCTCTTTTAAATAAAGACTGAAATTGGCAATTCTTGTGGCTAAATAATCTACCCCAATAGCATCGTTTGTGTAAGCTTTCGGTATAGGATTTTCCCATGTTCCTGAGTTTGATGAGTCTCGGCTAAATTGTCCAATCATTTGTTGAAATGAGATGAAATCTAATTTGTTAAGTAAGTCATTGTAAACAATAGAGGGTTTATCCCATGCATACTTATCACCTAAAGCACAATTTTCATAACCACATTTCTCAGAAGTATCACTGGCTCCTCTGCTTCCTGTGTCGGTCATGGCTAAAGAGAAGTAAACTTCTGAGGTATTAGCTCTAATGGTATCAATGGCATTTCCCATGATAGAGGCAAATTCATGTTGGCTAGACGCTGTATCTACAACAACTTCTTTATTAAATTCTGGTTCCATAATTAAAAGCTTGGTTCCATTAAGTTTATTTAAAAAGGTTACAAGTTTTTGGTTGTCAAGGGTATAAGCTGCTTTTTTAGTATTGTCTGGAAGTCCATGCATTAGTTTGTCTCCCCAGTACCAATAGTTAAAGACAGGTATGTACCCAGCATCCATAGCATCTTGAATTTTACTAGCATTAAACCAAGACTCTTCCCAACCTTCTGTTACCCAGTAGACTAAAAATTTACTCTTTTTAAGACTGTTATGTAAGTTATCAAAAGCTGTAGGGTTAAAGTTTTTAATATTACTATAATAGTCATTTCCTGCAATGTCATCATCAAGTACCAAATTAACAGAACTTACCCAAATTTTCTCTCCGTGTACATTTGAGCTAAACGGAAAGGCATACGCGCCACCAAACCCAACATTAAACTCATCAAAAAGAGGAATATTAGAACTCATATCCACAGCATCATCAATGGGGTCTACTACTTCAGGTGGTGCTATTTCTATCTCATTAGCACAATATCCGAAAGTGACTTGACTGTTTGCTGTAATGACATTGTTCCAGTCAAGACCTTTGGCATTAAGTTCTAATGTTTCAGCATCTTGAGTATAGTTGGCACTCCAAACAGCAGAGATTTTACCTTCGACTGGTATCGTAATGTCCCAATCAATTTTATGGTTGGTCGTATTACTCACTTCTACACTGTTACAAAAGCCTCCATCCCATGCTTCTTTTTGTGTTTCTGTTATGATTAAATCTCCTTCTTCTGGAGCTAAAGGTACTTCTTTAACTTTGTTAGCACAATACCCAAAACTAATACTTCCTTGGCTTCCAATAGAAGTCGTCCAACCTTTACCTGAAGCTGTAGTTTCTAAAGTAGTATCATTTTGTGTATACTGAGCATCCCATACACTGGTAATTTTTCCTTCAGGATTAAAAGATATGTCCCATGTTTGTGATGCTTCATTTGGATTGTAAACATTTACTTTTGAACAAAAACCACTTCCCCAGTCTTTGAATTTCGTAATGTTAATTTGCATATCACTGGCTGTAGCATTGATAACGGTTGAGCCAAGTAGTAGGCTTGTTATTATTAATGATTTAAACACTTTCTCCCCTTTTGTTTTTAACTATTCTTTTTTATTTTGTAGTATTTTAAAATACTTTACAATAATAGCCTTATTTAAAGGAATTGGGTGCTTTAAGGCTTGTTTCGGAAAATAATTGTGTGCTAAATGTGTAAAAAAGCATAGGTAAAAAAACCAATTTTACAAATGTGATTTTAATCAACACTTTATTTACTTTTTTTAGAAGTAATAGAGATAATTACATTCATATTGTTACTCAGAACTTTTTGATACAATTCCACTAATAAAAACTATTATTTTCCAAGGGTAGAACAGTGGCAACTACAGAACAAATTAAAGAATTATTAGAAGAACGAATTTTAGTCATCGACGGTGCTACAGGTACACAGATACAAAATCTAGAAATTCCACAAGAAGCATGGCTAGATGACAAAGGTATTGACCAAGAGGGTTGTAATGAACTTCTTAATGCAACTGCACCAAAACTCATGAGAGAAGTACATCATGCTTATGCTAAAGCTGGTGCTGACATTATTAAAACCAATACTTTTGGAACCATGCCTTGGGTACTTGATGAATACCAAATGGGTGAGCGTTGCTATGAGCTTTCAAAACTGGGTGCCGAGATAGTTAAAGATGTTTGTAATGCATTTTCTACTCCTGAAAAACCACGTTTTGTTTTAGGGTCGATTGGGCCAGGGACTAAGCTTCCTTCTTTAGGGCATATCCATTATGATGAAATGTTTGAGGGTTATAAACTTACAGCTCTTGGGCTTATAGATGGTGGTTGTGATATCTTCATGCTTGAAACTTGTCAAGATCCTCTACAAATTAAAGCTGCACTTCATGCTTGTGAAGCAGCGAACGCCGAACGTGATGTAAAACTTCCTATCATGGTTTCAGTAACCATTGAGCTAAGTGGTTCAATGCTTATTGGCACGGATGCTACGACCATTGTTACTATTTTAGAGCCTTTTGATATTTTGTCTTTAGGTTTTAACTGTGGTACGGGTCCAGACCAAGTTAAAAAACACTTACGTACACTTTCTGAGCTTTGTAGCATACCTATTTCAGTTCATGCCAATGCTGGGCTTCCTCAAAATAGAGGAGGGTACACTTACTACCCAATGGGACCAGATGAGTTTACGAACAAACAGTTAGAATTTACAGAGTTTGATGGTGTGAGCTTTTTAGGTGGATGTTGTGGAACAACACCTCAACACATTCACGCTCTTCAAAAAGCTGTTTCGACCATGAAACCTAAAAAGCCTACAGGGTCGATTGAACCTAGTATTGCCTCACTTTTTAACAGTACTGAACTTTTTCAAGAACCAGCACCACTTCTCATTGGAGAGCGTTCTAACTCAACGGGTTCTAAAGCTTTTAGAGAACTTATTATTGCTTCAGATTATGAAGGAACGGTAACGGTTGGTCAAGCACAAGTACGTGATGGCGCACATTGTTTAGACGTAAACGTTGAGTTTGCAGGACGTGATGGGGCTTTGGATATGAAAGAAATTATGGGGCTTTACAATCAAAAAATTCCTTTACCTTTAATGCCTGATGCAACACGTGTTCACACGATGGAAGAGGGTTTAAAGTGTATTGGTGGTAAACCCATTATTAATTCAGTAAACCTTGAAGATGGTGAAGAGAAATTTCATGCCATTTGTAACCTAGCTAAGAAGTATGGAACAGCTTTAGTCTGTTTGACGATTGATGAGATAGGAATGGCTAAAACCACAGCTGACAAAGTCGCTCAAGCAGAGCGTATGTATGACATGGCCGTAAATGATCATGGTATTGACCCACGAAACCTTGTATTTGATGTATTAACATTTACGGTTGGTTCGGGAGATTTAGAGTACCGTGATGCTGCTATTCAAACGTTAGAAGCCATTCGTGAGTTACACATAAGACACCCAGAAGTGGGTTCAACCTTGGGACTGTCTAACATTTCATTTGGTCTTGCCATTAATGCACGTCGTTTCTTAAACTCAGTCTTTTTACACCATTGTCTACAAGCTGGGCTAACGACAGTTATTATTAATGTTAAGCACATTGTTCCTCTTGCTAAAATGTCTGATGCTGATCGTGAGATTTGTGAAGAGTTACTTTTTGCTCCTGATGACCAATCGTTATTTACGTTCATTGATCATTTTTCAGATGTAAATATTGAAGATGATAATTCAGATGAAGAGTATGAAGCCATGAACACGGAAGAGAAGATAGCAAGATTACTTCTCGATGGTGATAAAGAACGAATGATTCCTTTAGTGGAAGAAGCACGTCATGAAATTCACCCTGACAGAATTGTAAATGAAATTCTTATTGATGCCATGAAAGTAGTTGGTGAACTCTTTGGTTCAGGACAAATGCAGTTACCATTTGTACTTCAATCTGCTGAGACCATGAAAAAAACAGTTGATTATTTGAACCCTCATTTAACCAAACAAGAAAAAGAGACAGACACAACTTTAGTAGTAGGTACGGTAAAAGGTGATGTTCATGATGTGGGTAAAAATTTAGTTGATATTATTTTGTCTAACAATGGATTTAAAGTTATAAACGTAGGAATTAAAACTCAGTTAGAAACCTATTTGGAAGCGCATGAGAAGCATAATGTTCAAGCAATTGGTATGAGTGGATTACTGGTAAAATCTACGGCTGTGATGAAAGACAATTTAGAAGCCATGACTGATATGGGATTAGAAATTCCTGTATTACTTGGTGGTGCAGCGCTAACACGAAGTTTTGTGGATGATTTCTGCCGACCTATTTATAAAGGTCCAATTTTCTATTGTAGAGATGCGTTTGATGGTGTTATTGCGATGAGTCGTATTGAAAAGTATAATGAAGACAACTCTGTAGGACTTGACACACGAATGGCTGGAGACATGCGAGAGCGTGAGGTTAAAGTAAAAAAAGAAATTATCATCCCTCCGTTTGAAGAGATAAAACAACCTGAACAAGTGGACATTCCAACACCACCTTTTTGGGGAAGACGTGTACTTCAAAAAGAAGACCTAGATATGAATATGATTTTTGACTGGGTTAATAAAAAGACGGTTATTAAAATGCATTGGGGTTACAAACGTGCCAAAATGGGTCAAGAAGCGTATGACAAACTTTTAGAAGAGAAAGTTTACCCAGCATTTGAACGTTTAAAGCAAGAGTTTATTGAAAAAGATTTGTTTGATCCAACGATTATTTACGGTTACTATCCATGTAGATCCAATGACCAAGAGTTGTATCTTTTTGATGAAGAAGAGGGTTGGAACATAGATGAAAATGCTTCAAGAGAACCTTTTGATGAGGTGAAAGATAGACATACGGTAAAGTTTGACTTTCCAAGACAAGGTAAGAAACCACATAGAGCCTTAAGTGATTTCTACAGACATGATAGACATGATGTTATTGCTTTAACTTGTGTAAGTGCTGGATCAAAGTTTTCAGAGTATGAAAAAGAACTTTATGAAAAAGGTGAATACCTAGAATACAATATGGTTCACGGTTTTTCAGTAGAGTTAGCCGAAGCGTTAGCAGAAGTAGTACATAAGCAAATACGTATGGATTGGGACATTTTAAAAGAAGATGAGGGTGCAAGTTTACGTGATGTCAGAATGCGACGTTACCAA
Source organism: uncultured Sulfurovum sp. (assembly GCA_902727995.1). GTDB lineage: Bacteria > Campylobacterota > Campylobacteria > Campylobacterales > Sulfurovaceae > UBA1140. Next base: position 5,493 of record CACVAZ010000014.1, on the reverse strand, counting down.
GGAGCAAGATACTCATTTGGTTACCCTGCTTGTCCAGACTTAGAAGCGAGTCGTGAGTTATTTGATGTGTTGAAGCCTGAAGAGTTTGGGATTGAGCTGAGTGAGACTTTCCAGATACATCCAGAGCAGAGTACGAGTGCGTTGGTGGTGCATCATGGGAAGGCTAGTTATTATGCTGTTTAGGGAATTTAGAGGCTAGTTTTTCATTCTTCCATTTAAGAAAGGAAGGATGAAAATAGAAGTTTAAGATTAACCGAATATAGCACTTATTACACCTACTGCTACTGCGACAAGTATAGTTTTTTTGTTATTTTTTGTATCATTTTCTATTCTTTCTTTGGCTATTTTTCTTTGAGTTTCTCTATCTTTTTCTCTTTCAATTTTTTCTTGCTGAGTCATCTTAAACCTTTATTTTTATTTAAATTAATTTTATAATATTTAATGTTAAAAATAACTTAATATTATCTTCAGCTTTGAAGTGTATACTGGAATTGAAATAACAAAATAAAAATGGCAGTCTGTAGGTCGGGTTCTCCGTAACCCGACATTTCCGTGATATAAATTAAAAGCTCAATACAACAAAAAATACCTGCATAAAAAACTTTTATCGAACAATCAAACCTTTATTTCATCATGTGTAAATGTCGGGTAGAGGGTAACCCGACCTACGACGACTTGGATGTTATTTTAGGTAGGTTTAGTTTTGTCAATGAGGTTTTTTACTTTTTACCACTCTCACTTCGGCTTCGCTCAGTGACCGTTACTTTTGGTTTGCAGACCTCGTTCCCTGAGCGTAGTCGAAGGGAAAAGAGGTCGGAGATATTTTAAACTCGATTCTTCAACTTCTTATAAAAATATGATAAATTATTAAATTAAATGAAAATATATGCTATAGTACTTCTTAAATTAAAAAAAGGACGATTATGAGAAATTTCATGATATTTTTAGCTATTTTAGTAGTAGGCATTATTGCCTATCAGGCAGTGACGCCATATTTAGAAGAAATGGGTATTGATATGAATTTAACGGCTGTTGATGATGTTGATGTTGAAAAACATGACTAAGATTTGTATTCTGTAAATTTTTAAGCTAAGCTCCATTAGATAGACAGTTTTTGTCTAAATCTCATTGTATAATGGTTAATATTTTTTAGTTAAGGTAATTAATATTAAACTTAAATAGTGGGAGACAAGAATGAAGTATCTATATGGTGCTAGTGTGCAAGGAATTCAAGGATTTATCTTTGAGACCAATAAACTGCAAGAGATAGTTGGGGCGAGTGAGATTGTTAAGAAGATAGAAGAGGATTTTAAAAAAAATTATTCTCCTCTAACTATTTTACGTAATGCAGGTGGTTCAATTAAAGCTATTTTTGAAGATAATAAAGAAGTAACACCACAAGAACATGAAAAAGTGGTTCTAGAATTTCCAAAATATATTATGCAGATGGCTTACGGTATTACCATCTCCCAAGCTTTGGTTAAGATGGAGGGAAAGTTTGCCAATCAAAATGATGCAGATAAAGAACTAGAGCGTCTCCTGTGAATTCAAAGAAACAAACCTACCACACCACTCGATTTTAGTTTGGGAATTATGAAGCTAAATCCTAGTACCTCTAAACCTGTCGTGGGCTATGTAAATATTCAAGGAAAATCGACACCTGTAGATAGAGCCACCAAACAAAAACTTGATGCTCATGATAAATTTAAGAAAAAAAATCCACAAGTAAAAGAGTTTAGTAACCTATCAAACTTTTCCAATGAAAAAAATAAAATAGCCGTCATTCATGCAGATGGTAATGGGCTTGGTCAACTGGTACCTAAGTTGGGTAAAGAGTTAAGTGCCTTCTCTCAAGCATTAGATAAAGCTACTAAAAAAGCTTTTGATGATGCAAAGCAAGATGATATGGACATACGAGATGTCATTTTGGGTGGAGACGATATGGTGGTTATCTGTAATGCCAATAATGCTTTGAACTTCACCAAAAGCTTTTTAGAAAACTTTGAAAAAGAGACAGAGAAGATAGAAGCCATTAAAGGATTAACAGCTTGTGCAGGAATTGCCTATTGTAATGAAAAGTATCCATTTCATTACGCTGTAAATCTTGCTGAGGAGCTTTGTGGTCAAGCCAAAAAAGACTCCAAGCGAAAAGCTTCCTGTTTGATGTTTCATAACATCCAAAGTTCAAACTTTCAGAGTTGGGATAAATTTGTAAAAGATGAGTTGACCATAAGCAATGATGAGGAGACAATTCGTTGTGATTTTGGAGCATATTATCTAGAGAGTCAAACCGAGCCAATGATTCAAAATCTTATAACCGTCATAGAGTCTTATCGTTTAGATGGTAGCCCTATCTCTAGGATTAGAGCATGGATGGGAGAGCTTTATAACAGTAAGCTATATTCCCAAAGCATGTTAAAACGTATTAATGTCATGGCAGAGCACAAAAGTGAGTGGAGAGAGGAGATTATGAATCAAAATCTTAAAAATCTATATGATTCACTCTCAAATGAAAACCTTATTATAAAAAAAGATTCTGTTTGGAAAACCCCCATTTATGACATACTACAGATACTTTCAGCAACGGAGGCAAAGTAATGGACAATGAAACAGTAAATTTAAACTATGAAATTAAATTTTTAGACTTTTGGCATTTAGGTTCAGGACTTAGTGCAGGAACGAGGCTAGACAGTATGGTGGTAAAGGACAATAATGAGTTGCCTTATGCTCCGGGAAAAACCTTAAAAGGATTGTTTCGTGAGATGGCTGAACTCATAGATTGTGATTTTGTTAATGTCTGTTTTGGTGGCAGTTCGGATGTAAAAGATAGCTGTTATGATGCCAATAAAAAAAATATAGAAGGAGCATGTTACTTTAGCAATGCCACGCTCAATGAGGAAGCGATAAAGCAAATATTGCATTATAATCTAAAAGAGAACCTCTATGTTGAAATCGCCTCTACAAAAATAGATAAAAAAGGGATGGCTGTTGATAATTCTCTACGAGAGATAGAGGTAGTTATTCCTATTACACTTTATGGAGAGATAGATGCTGTTCCTTTAGAGTATGTAGAGAAGATGAAACAGTCAATAAAAATGGTCAAACGAATGGGCTTAAATCGTAACCGTGGCTTGGGACGATGTGAAATTAGTATAAGTGAGGTACTGTGATGGAAGAGCTAATTTTTAATATAGAATTTTTAAGTGACATTGTACTGCCTTCCTCTTCAAATACAGAGGGGAAGATAGAACCTTTAGATTTTATAGCAGGTTCTAACTTTTTGGGAATGGTTGCTAAAGATAAAGAGTATAATAAGTTTGAGAATAGTTTTGATGTCTTTCATTCAGGAAAAGTACGCTTTGGAGATGCCACACTGTTACAAGAAGATAAGCCAACCTACAAGATACCTCTTAGTTTTTTTCATGAAAAACTAAAGAAGCATATTGTAGTTAATCAACTTCATACACCATTAAGTGAACTAACACAAGCCAAACAGTTTAGAGCAGGATATATCACAAAAGATTTTTCCTTGATTCTATTGGATTATAACTATGCTCAAAAAAGTGGTTATGACAAAAGTAAACGGCGAAGTAAAGATAGCTCTATGTATGGTTATAGCTCTATGAAAAACGGGACAGAGTGGCAATTTGTGTTGAAATATGATACAGCTATAAGTGATGCTGATATAGAACGAATCAAAAAAAACCTCTTAGGAAAAAAACGACTAGGAAAATCAAAATCATCTCAATACGGGCAGGTTAAAATAACATTAGACAATGCTTCTGTAGAATCCATAGAAAACATGACCTTCGGGGATGAAATAATTCTTTATGTCAAAAGCCGATTGGCACTGGTAGATGAAGGAGGAAACCCAACATATAATTTAAACTATTTAACAGATGGCTTAAAAGATGAACAGATAGATTGGAATCGAACTCAACTTAGAACCTCTACTTATAACCGATATGATGGTACAAGAAAAAGTAAAGATACCCAACGCGTGGTGATTAACAGTGGATCTGTCATTGTTTTAAACAATATCAAAAAAGATGTAACACCAGCAATGATAGAGAAGATTAAAAATGGTGTTGGGGTCTATTTAAGTGAAGGATTTGGAGAAGTTTTGGTGAATCCAAGTTTTTTAGATGACAAACCAGTGACACTTCATGATTTTATAAAGAAACAAGATTTAAATAGTGCTGTAAGTATTAGTGATGAGATGGTCAAGTTTCTTTTTATGAAAGAGGAAGAGAAAAAACAAAATCTTCAAGTGGCTACTAAGGTACATGAGTTTATAGAAAAAAACCGAAATATCTACTCAAAAGCTATGAATGCTCAATGGGGAACGATTGGTTCTCTTTGTGCTTCAAGCAGTGATGAGTTTATTAAAAACTCTGTTCAAGCTTACATTGTTGATGGGGTGGCTAAAGATAAGTGGCAAGGTAAAAAGAGTGAGAGCTTACTTGATGCCATAGATAAAAGTTCTAGCCCACTAGCCTTTACCAAACTGCTCTGTATGGAGATGCCCAAAGTTAAAGATAGTGATAAAAAGGAGCAAAAAGATGACTAAACGACAAATAGCTCACCTAACTATAGAAGCCGAGACTCCTCTAAAGGTTGGCTCGGCAAACAGTGACTTTTTACAAGACAGTCCTATTCAAAAAGATTGGAACAGATTGCCTATGATTTTAGGAACTTCTATCGCAGGGGTTTTAAGAAAAGATTTTGAGGGGAATGATGATGAGATATTTGGAAAGGATGAAGGGTCAAAAGTTATTTTCTCTAATGCTCTTTTAATTGATGAGCATCACCAAGTTAATGAAGAACTACTTTTAGAAAAATCTGATTTTTTACGACTTTTTGATAACTTACCCATAAGAGAACACACAGCCATAACCGATAAAGGAGTAGCCAAAGAGCATAGTAAGTTTGATGAAGAGGTGGTATATAAAGGGAGTCGATTTAAGTTCTCTCTTGAGATGTTGGATAATGAAATAGCGTTTAAACAACTTTTAGAACTCTTAGAATCTCCTTCTTTTCGTTTGGGTGGTGGAAGCACCAAAGGCTTTGGAAAGTTTAAAGTGTTAGCAGTAAGCACCACAACCATTACGACACCTGAACAACTAGCAAAATATTCAAGTAGTTTAAACTCTAAATTGTTTCAATACCATAAGGTCGATTTATCAACCACTATTTACCCCAAAAATCATACTACCTATACTTTGAAAATAAAACCTGATGACTTCTTTATGTTTGGAAGTGGCTTTGGAGATGAAGAGGTTGACCAAACACCTGTTTACGAAAAGATTATAGATTATAATAAAAAAGATTTAAGTGATAAACAGATTTTACTACCTGCCAGTTCTATAAAAGGGGCATTGGCTCATAGAACAGCTTTTCATTTTAATTATTTAAATGAGCTTTATATTGGCAATAATGAAGCACGAAAGGTTATAACAGAACTCTTTGGAGAGGCTAAAAACTCTAAAGATA
>CACVAZ010000013.1 GCA_902727995.1 uncultured Sulfurovum sp. | reverse complement strand
GCGAGTAATGCACCCAATTTGTTTTTAACTTCTAAGTACTCCAGTTCTGGAACGGAGTCAGCAACAACACCACCACCAGCTTGTAAGGTAATAGAGTCAGGTTTAATGAGTGAGGTTCTAATGGCAATAGATGAATCCATTTCTCCATTAAAAGAAAAGTATCCCACCGAACCAGAGTAGAATCCACGTTTTAGACCTTCATACCCTGCTATGAGTTCCATAGCACGGATTTTAGGTGCACCAGTCATGGTACCTGCTGTAAAGGTAGCTCTAAAAAGGTCAAACATGTCTTTGTCTTCTGCTATGATAGCTTCTACATCGGTTACCATGTGCATCACATGTGAATAGCGTTCTACACGCATCATATCGGTTACCTTAACAGTACCTGGTTTAGCCACACGACCAACATCATTTCTACCTAAGTCAATGAGCATAAGGTGTTCAGCACACTCTTTTGGGTCATTTAACATTTCCAGTTCAAGTTCTTTGTCACGGGCTTTATTTTTACCACGTTTTCTTGTTCCTGCAATGGGGCGTAAAAGAATTTCATCATTAGAAAGACGTACCATAACTTCAGGGGAAGAACCTGCAATAGAGAAGTCCTCATAGTCTAATAAAAATAGATAAGGGGAAGGGTTCTTAGAACGTAATAATCTGTAGAAAGATAAAGGGTCTATCTCTCCTTTTTGGGTGTAACGGTTTGCCAAAAGAATTTGAAAAACATCACCTGAACGAATCATTTCTTTGGATTCGTCAACAAGCTGTTTGTAGCGTTCTTCTTCAATGGAAAAACTTCCTTCTCCATTAAGTTTGGCAGCTTTTAGCTTTTGAGGGGTACAAGATTCTTGGAGTAAGTTTTCTATTTTATCGATAGCAAATTTATATTTCTCATCATTTTGAATAATGGTTAACATAGAGTTTTTATGAGAATATGCCAAAATGATAGAAGGACGAACCAAATCTAAGTCAGGTGTGTTGAGTGGGTCATAAAGATTGTCCATACTCTCTTTTAAACTTGGTTCAAAAACTTTAACCATGTCATAACCAATAAAACCAATAAATCCATCTACAAAAGAGAATCCAACTTCTTCGACGATTTCTTGGTATTTTTCTTGATCAAGGTTTTTATAATAAGTTTGTAGAAAATTAAAAGGATCATTGTTAAGTTTCTCAACTAGAGCCTTTTGATTGGTATAGAGTGTTTCATTGTTCTTATAGACAATGCGTTCTTGAGCACCAATCGTAATAAAACTGTAGCTTCCCTCAACTGTTGTGACAACAGATTCAAAGAGCATGGTAACTTCATCTTTGAAAAGCTCTTTTATTTTTCCATACATGGAAACTGGGGTGAGTTGATCAAAGAGAAGTTGTTTTATCATTTAGTTATTTTGCCTTTGTTATGTAAGCACCTGCTAAAATATTTGCTTGTACTTTATCAAGTTGAGTTTTAGCTTGATTACGACTAAAGAAAGGTCCTACTAAAACACGGGTTAAAGTTGTATCATTTTCTACCTTAACAAGAGAATAATTAAAGTTATTCTTTTTAACTTTATTCAAAATTGTAGTAGCATCTCTGTATGTTCCTACTTTGATGTAATAACTATGTGTAATAGCTTTTTGTTGCCCACCAAGGAAAGAAACATTTTTTGGAATGGCAGATGTTTTAGAAGGTACTGATTCTTTCTTTACGACAACTTTATCAATATATTCTTTTTTAGGTTTAGGTTCACTAATAACATTTCTACTAACATTGGTTCTTACTGGGGTAGATACTTTTGGCGTATCATTGATTACTTTAGGGACTTTTTTAATCTCTGTAGGGGTGTTGTTTTGCTTAGGATCTTTATACGTTCTCATCTCTTTTGGTTCATGAGAAGTTAGAGGTGTTTTGATAGCAGAGGTTAGATTTCTTTCTATAATATTAGAACTAATTACAGGGATTATTTCTTTAATGCTTTCATTTTTGTTAGTATCTTCTTCAAAATCACTTGTCTTGTTAGCATCCTCTACATCATTAAGTAGAGCAGATTTTGAATCATTGTTTTCAATAGAAGAACCTTCATCAGTATTTAAAATAAGTTTAGTAATAACAACTGAAATTACTAAAATAATAAAGAGCAATGCTAAAAGCGTTAATATATTCTTTAAAGGGGTTTTTTTAGGACTATCTAGCTCATCAATTTTGATGTCATGTAAGTTTTTGTCTGCCATGGTTTATCGTCTCCGTTTTTTAAACAGAGTATAACACAAAAAAGATAGTTTTGTATATAAATATTATACTTTTTTAATGGGTAAAGTAATAATATTTAAATTTTCAGGTAGATTTTTGTTAGGATAAATTTTATAGCTTTTCTTTGACTTAACTTCTAATAGATGTTTAATAGTTTCAACTTCTTTATAGATAATGTCAAGAGTTACTTTATTTCTCGGGATAAAGAGTTGAAAAAGTTCTTTATTGACATTGATATAGGCTTGAAAATGTATGATTTCTAAAGATTTAAGTAAATGTTTAAGTAGCGAATAAAAAAGATTCCAATCATCTTGCTGATATTCAATAACAATATAATTAACAAAAATTTTTTCAATAAGTGGAACAGCTAAGATAAGTTCATTTTTTTTGTATTTTTGATAAAAACTAGGAGAAATAGGCATGGTGTATTTTTTAAACTTACTGTAAAAAGTACGATTGTTGAAAGTAATTTTTTCAACAATCGATTTTTCTTGAACATAGAAAAAGTCACTGTTAAATTCTAAATCTAAAAGTTCTATTTTCACAATTAGCTTCTCTACTTAGTTAGTAGATTGCTTTGTCATAAATTACAAATCCAGAAGCAAGTTCTTTCATTTCATCTTTAATTTTTGCATGAAGTTCAGTATCTTCAACATTGTCAAGTACATCAGCTATTTTGTTAGCAATAACTTCAAACTCTGTTTCTTTCATACCTCTACTTGTAAGTGCTGCTGCACCCACACGAATACCTGAAGTTACAAATGGACTTCTTGTTTCACCTGGAACAGTATTTTTATTTACGGTAATACCAGCTGCACCAAGTGCTGCATCTGCATCTTTTCCTGAGAACTCTTTGTTGAGAAATGAAACCAATACCAAGTGGTTGTCTGTACCATTACTTACAAGGTCATATCCTCTTTCAATAAGTACTTTAGCCAATATTTTAGTATTTGCTTTTACTTGTTTTGCATAGGCTTTCCATTCAGGTGAAAGATTGTGTTTGAAACCAACAGCTTTCGCAGCTATAACATGTACCAGTGGACCACCTTGAAGACCTGGGAAGATTGCTGAGTTTACTTTTTTAGCAACAGCTTCATCATTGGTCATGATCATACCACCACGAGGTCCAGCCAATGTTTTGTGGGTAGTTGTTGTTACAACATCAGCATAAGGGAATGGACTCATATGCTCATCTGCACAAACCAAACCAGCAATGTGTGCAATGTCAGCAAATAAAATAGCACCCACTTCATCAGCAATGTCTCTAAACTTTTTAAAGTCAATCTCACGAGCATAAGCTGAAGCACCACATACAATAATTTTTGGTTGAACAATTTTTGCAATTTCCATTACTTTGTCATAGTTGATGTACCCGTCCATCTCTACACCATACGTAAAACTTTGGTAGTTTTTACCTGAAAAACTTGGTTTTGAACCATGGGTTAAGTGACCACCATGAGAAAGATCCATTCCTAGGATTTTATCATAAGGCTTAAGTAGGGCAGCATAAACAGCACCATTTGCTTGGCTTCCTGAGTGTGGTTGAACATTTGCATAAGAACAGTTAAAAAGTTTACAAGCTCTGTCAATTGCCAGTTGTTCTACTGTATCTGCATGTTCACATCCACCATAGTAACGTTTATATGGGTACCCTTCAGCATACTTGTTTGTAAATACTGAACCCATAGCTTCCATAACAGCTGGAATAGTAAAGTTTTCAGAGGCAATCATCTCTAAGTGGTCAGTTTGTCTATCTCTTTCTTGGTTGATGGCTTCAAAAATCTCTGGGTCAAATGTTTCCATAGAATAGCTCATGGGGTTCCTTTAGGTTTTTATGTTGGTCTATTTATATCAAATTTAATTTAAAAATATCTTATGTTCTCTCAGAAATACGCGTCTTACATGCATTTCCATCAATACAGAACATCCCTTTACCTTTTTTAGCAGGTTTAAGTTCTTCTGGCGTTTCATTGCCACATTTTTTACATTTGTCTTCAGCTGAAATAACAGGTGCTTTAGGTGCCTCTGGTCTCATGGCTGGGAAAAGTAGTACATCACGAATGGTTTGTTGATTGGTAAGCATCATAATGAGACGGTCAATCCCAATTCCTTCACCTGCTGTTGGTGTCATACCGTAGCTGAGTGCTTTAACAAAGTCCGTATCCATGTGCATGGCTTCATCATCACCTGTTAACTCTTTGGCATCCACTTGTGCTTGGAATCGGTTAAATTGGTCAATAGGATCATTAAGCTCTGAGAATCCGTTTGCAAGTTCTGCACCGGCTACAAAAAATTCAAAACGTTCTGCTATTTCAGGATTGGCATCTGATCTTCTTGCAAGAGGAGAGATGTCTACAGGATAATCTGTAATAAATGTTGGGTTAATAAGTTTTGCTTCAACGAACTCGTCAAAAAGTTCAGCTTGTACGTAACCAATGGTCCAGTTGTCATCATTTTTAAGATTGTTCTCTTTTAAGAACGCCAAACCTTTGTCTCTGTCTTGGGCAATTTCTCTTGGAACACCCCCAATGTTTACAATGGAGTCAATCCAAGTAACACGTGCAAATGGTGTAGAGAAATCAACTTCATGTTCCCCGTAAGGAAGTTTTCTGTCTAAGTCTAAGGTGTCAAAGAGGTAGTCAAATAACTCTTCTGTTACTTTCATTAGTTCAATGTAGGTTTTGTAGGCCCAGTAAAACTCAATAACCGTAAACTCAGGGTTATGCGTTGCATCAATTCCTTCATTTCTAAAGTTTTTACCAATTTCAAATACAGCATCCATACCACCCATGATAAGTTTTTTAAGGTAAAGCTCGGGAGCAATTCTTAAAAATCTGTCTACGCCTAAAGCATTGTGATGGGTTGTAAATGGTTTAGCATTGGCTCCACCTAAAATAGGGTGCATCATTGGTGTTTCAACTTCTAAGAAACCTTTGTCTTCAAAAAATCTTCTAATACCTGAAACAATTTTAGAACGTAGTTTAAAACGTTTGGTAACTTCTGCATCCATAATCATGTCTAAGTAACGTTGACGGTACTTAATCTCTTGATCTTGAATACCATGAAACTTTTCAGGTAGAGGAGAAATAGCTTTAGTTACTAAGTTTACTTCTAAACAGTGAAGCGTAAGCTCACCTGTACCCGTTACAAAAGGGTAACCTTTAACTTCAATAATATCACCAACTTCAAAAAGTTTTTTGATCACATCATTATAGTAATTCTCAGGAAGATCATCACGGTTAAAATAGATTTGAACGAGTCCATCTTCATCTTCTATTTTGGCAAAAGCTGCTTTTCCCATGATTCTAATAAATTTAAGACGACCTGTTAATCGGTATGATTTTGTTTCGTCTTTTTTCATGTCATCGGTTTCGATGTCATGAACGTAAGCACATTCATTTAAAAATTGTGAGGAAGGTGTTCCCTTTGTTATTTGGTTAGGGTAAGGGTTAATACCTTTTTCTCTAAGCGTTTCTGTTTTTTTAATTCGTTCTTGAATATATTGATTATCAAATATCAAGCTTTCTCCTAGAATATGTTTTTAATATGTTGTTATGGTTAGTGATGGTTTGAAATTTATGAGTTCTATTTTAAAACTTTTTTTTGGGGAGGGTTACTCTTTAGCTACACAAGCTGAACAAGTACCCGTAATCTTCATAACATGATTACTCATTTTAAAGTTAAATTTTTTGGCTATTTCTTCTTGTTGTCGTTCAATGGTCTCATCGTAAAACTCTTCAATGTTTCCACATTGAAGACAGACCAAATGGTCATGATGCTTTTTAAGCCCAAATTCATATTTTTTACCTTGGGTACCAAATGAAATGGAACTTACTATTTCAGCATCTTCAAGAAGCGTAAGTGTACGGTAAACAGTCGCAATACCTAATTTAACATTAGGGTAAGAATCTTTTATGAGGTTATAAATATCTTCAGGCGTAAAATGACCATTATTATCATAGATGATTTTAAGTATAAGTTCACGCTGAGTGGTATACTTAAGGTTATTGGACTTTAATAACTTTTTAAAGTTTTCTAGTACATCATCATAGGATATAGTGTTTGTCATTTTTTATTCCCTTTAGTAGTTCGATAAATTATCTTCAACCACGGTGCTTGAAGGTTTTTTACTTAAGTTAAGATCTGTTAAACCTATTTTTTTCATTATTGTTGTAATATTATTATCTTTTAAAGTACTAGTATTTAGTTCAATATTTAGTATCTTTGCACCTATTTCTGTCATGGGTTGAAAGAGTTGTGTCTCACTTTTGAACTTTGTTGCTGATTTTTTAAAAAATTCAGATTGACTAACTCCAAAAATAATTAAAGAGAAAATAAATAGATAACGTGCTACTGATAAAATATATCCTAACAGTCTACTTAAAAAACCACTAGGTCCTGATGTTAAGTTAGTAATAATTGAAGAAATAAATGCAATAAGTAACCAAATAGAAGAAAGAATTAAAACAAAACCTGCAATTTTGGCAAATTCCTCAGGAATTTGAGGGAGAAGATTTTGTTCATTAATAAATTGAACGACTTTTATATTATATCTTGCAGCCAGTACCACTCCAGCTACGATGGTAATAAAGTTGAGTAACTCTTTAGAGAAACCATTGACTAACCCTTTAATAGCTAAAAATGCTATTAATCCTACTATAACAATGTCTACGATGTGAAAACCCATAAATTCCATAAAAACTAACTTCCTTTTATAATTTATCATAAATTAACAAATTAAAATTTTTAAAAATTATATCCTAATTTATCTAAAATTGATATTTTTCTTGAGCTCATCAGGCTTATTAGAATACTGGAATGCATCTTCTTTTTTAATTAACTTTTGTTGCATAAGTTTTATGAGTTCTTGTGTTTGCGTTTGCATACCAGATGCTCCTTGACCAAGTTGCATTTGTGAATAAATTTGGTGTACCTTGTCTTCTCTGATTAAGTTGGCTATGGCATGGTTTGTAACGAGTATTTCAGGAACAGCCACTCTTCCTCCTCCAACTTTGGGTAAAAGAACTTGTGAAATAACAGCTACTAATGAAGTAGAAATCATGGTGCGTATTTGTGCTTGTTCATCCCCATTAAAAACATCAATAATACGGTTAATGGTGCCTGGGGCTGAGTTGGTGTGTAATGTGCCAAAAACCAAGTGACCTGTTTCTGCTGCTAAGAGTGCTGCTTCAATGGTTTCTTTATCTCTCATTTCTCCAATGAGTATGATATCGGGATCTTGTCTCATAGCATACTTTAAAGCACTGGCAAAACTTTTTGTATCAGAGCCTGTTTCTCTATGTGAAAAAACAGATTTCTTATTTTGATGAATAAATTCTACTGGGTCTTCAATGGTTACAATATGTTTGTGTTCTGTTAGATTAATTTCATTGAGAATGGCTGAAAGGGTGGTTGATTTACCTGAACCTGTAGGTCCGGTGACAAGAATGAGACCTTTTTCTCGTTTAATAAGTTCTTTATAGAGTGCAGGGGCTGAGAGATCATCCAATGAGGGAATTTCAGTAGGAATAATTCTAAATGCAGCAGCAATGTTCCCAAGTGTTCGATAGTAGTTTGCTCTAAAACGTCCAATACCAGGGAGCATTAAGGCAAAGTCAAGTTCTAAATGCTCTTCAAATGATTTTTTTTGTTTTTCAGTAAGTAGGGCATACGCCATCTCTTCAATGTCTTCACCTGTCAGTACAGGTAAGTTCACAGCTTTAAGCGTTCCGTCAATACGAATTTGAGGTTCAGCACGAGAGACAAGGTGTAGGTCAGAAGCTCCATGGGAGACAACGGACTGTAGGAGTTTTTTTATATCAATAGCCATATTAAATCTTTTTATTAAATTAATATAACTATATAATAATTATTCTTTATATTTTATTAAGTTTTATTCTATAATTTTGGGGACAATAAAGAAATCATTTTCTGAATTAGGAGCATGTAGAAAAATATTTTGAGCAATTTCTGGCTGAGACTTTGGGGTATCTTCTCTTAAAGGCGTTCCCCCTTCAAGGGTTGAAAAACTTGGACTTAAGCCATCGGTATTGAGTTCAGAAAGGTTTTCAACATAAGAAAGAATCTCTGTTAATTGACTGGCTAATTCTTCTTTTTTATCATCGTCAATTTTAAGCATAGAGAGTTTTTCAAGTTTTGTTAATACGGTGCTGTCAATAATCACAGGAGTCCTTTTGTAAATAATAGGGGTATTATATAGAAAAAAAGTTAAAGCACTTAGCTAAAAACTCTTTTAACAAAGTATTTATTATCTGTTTTTATGTAGACTATAAGATATTATTATTTAAAGGAATTATAGCGTATGCAGAATATGTTAAATCAATCGTCGGTCAGTTCTAGGGAGTTACAAGCATTATTGCAAGGAAGAAAAGAAGGAAAAGTTGATTTTCTTTTAGTCGATGTTCGAGAACTGCCAGAGTATGATGCAAGTTATATTATAGGGGTAGACATGTTTAAGCCAACTTCACTTTTTCAATCTTGGTCAAAAGATTTTTTAGATAAAAATAAAGAAAAAACAGTTATTTTTACCTGTCGTTCTGGTAATCGTTCTGGTCAAGTTCAGGATGTTTTTAAACGTAATGGTATGAACAATGTCATCAACCATGCTGGTGGAATTATTAGCTATGCTGGTGAAACCCAAGAAGGTTAATGTTCAATTTGTTGTATGGGTTCACGATGAAAAAAACGGTATTATTTATTTTTGTTTGTTTAGCTTTAATTTTTTGGGTTTTTCAACCAAAAATTTTTCCTTATTATTCACAACTAACCCAAGAACGCGTAGGACTAAATGTAGACCTACAACCCCAAGCACAAAAGACAGCTAACTTTGTAGGTTCTAAAAAGTGTCAAGAGTGTCATCAAGAAGAGCATACTTTGTGGAAAGATTCTTTACATTCAAAGATGATTCAAAACTTACAAGAAGACCCATCAGTAGTGGTTGCTGACTTTTCCAAACTTCCGTTAGATGCCGACTTCACGTTGAAAGAGTCTCTCTATACAGTAGGTTCTAAGTTCAAACAACGCTACATGATTCCAGCTGAGATTAACGGAAAAGAAGATTTTCGTTTGGGTAATTACCAATGGAATGTAGAAACAGAAAAATGGCAAAAGTTCAAGCCTTATAAGTATTGGTACAAAGATGCTTATGAGCATGATAATACAAAGTTTCCCACCTCAAATACTTGTGATGGTTGTCATTTTGTAGGCTACATGTCCACCAAAGAACGGGTTGAACCAGCCATCTCTTGTGAATCTTGTCATGGTCCAGGTAGTGAACATGTAGCAGATGTAGACAGTCTTGTGTATAAAGCATCTTTATCTGACCCGATTCGAGCGAATGAAGTCTGTTTACAATGTCATATGCGAAATCGAGACAAACGCTTAGACATGAATATCACAACCAAAGAGTTATGGGGTATGGCAAAAGATTACCCAGCAGGTTATGAAGCTGGAAAGCCTTTGATAGACTACAAAAAAGTAGCTCCTTTTGAACTAGGAACGGAGACCAAAGAGTTTTGGGCAAATGGAGCAGCTAAAAAGAACCGTACCCAAGGAAATGAATACATTCATGACAGCATGTATGTTCATGGCGTAACCTGCATCAACTGTCATAACCCTCATGAA
>CACVAZ010000012.1:1994-10095 GCA_902727995.1 uncultured Sulfurovum sp. | reverse complement strand
AGTTCTGTCATCTGCTCTGTTGAACCATCATTAACAAGATTATAAGCATGTGGAACTTTTGCATTTGTCTGAGCATTTAATCCCACAATGTCACTGTATTCAAAATCAATCCCTGTAGCAACGATACAAAAGTCATACAGATACTGTGTCCCATCTTCTATACTCACATATTTAGCCATACTGTTAATACCTATGGCTTTTTTATGAACGATTTCTCCTGATATGTCTGTTTTTAAAGCATCATAACCCACCGTTAATTCAGCCAATGTTCTACTACCTGAAATCATTTCATTCGTTCCAAAAGGTGTTGTATAGGTTGTCTTAGGTTCAATAATCGTAATTTCCAGTAACGTTGTTTGAGGAATAAACTTACGTAGGTAACGAGCTACCGTTGAACCACCAACTCCTCCTCCAACAACCACTACTTTTTTCGTACTTGTCTCTGCATGTAATACATTTGGTGTGCTGACCAAAGCTACTGCTGTTACAATTGAGCCTTTTATAAAACTTCTTCTGTCTTTATTTATATTATTCATTGTCTGCTCCTTACACCAATCCATCTAATCCACCACCTTCAGCATCTGTTGTTCCAAAGCTTATTAAATCATCTCCTAAAATATTAGCGATAGAAACCAAAACCTTATTCCATAAAACACCATTATATTTTAAATAACGTCCACCTTCAAGTCCTGCTCCTGCTAAAATAAAAGGAACATTTTTATTGGTATGGTTCGCTGCATGACCAATTTCACAAGCATACACTACCAAAGTACTGTCAAGCAAAGGCTCACCATAAATGTCAGTAGTCTCTTTCAAAGTTTTAATAAGATTTGCCACTCTACGAGAAGTCACTTTACGTGTCTCTATATGTCCTTGGTTCATATCATGCCCTGCATTATGATAAGGATAAGAGTTTCCATCTTCACATTCCATATAAAAGTCCCAAGTATCAGTACCATAACTATAATTTACCACCCGTGTTCGGTCATATTTCAAGGCTGTAACAATAGCATCTTCATGCAGTCCCGACATCAACTCAAATGCAGAAGGCTCTGCCAATATGCCATTACCTCGCCAACGACTCTCATCTCTACTGGTGAGACCACCTGCTACTGCTGTGGCTTCAAAGTCTGCTTTCCATTGATCCATGTTCAGACTTGTCACCTCATCAGTTTGTGCATTTAAACGATTTAAAATATCGGTTAATGCCTTCTCATGTGACTGAAACAATTCATTGTCATGCATCCCATTATCCATTAAGCTTTCCAAATCTGCTGAAATCGTTGCCAAACGTCTTTTTGAAGCCTCTAACGAATTGTATTTCTTGGCTTCAATGTCAGAACTGGTATAAATTTTATCCAATATGGTTAAAGGATTTACCGATGCTGGAATAAGAACCCCAAAAGAGTCATAGGCTAAAGATCGTGAACCAGCATATAAGTCAGATGCTTTGTGTACCAAAGAAGTAACATCTGTTTTTCCACGCCATTTTTCTGCAAAATATTGATCAATACTCGTACCTGTAGTACCACCTTTCCACAATCCAGCATAAGCACCATGTCCAGCAAGTCCAGATAAATTAATACCTTCTAAAAAGACACAATCATTTTTTACCAAATTAAAAGGTTCCGTCATACTCGGTAACGTAAAATCTTTTTCACTACCAGTAGGATACCAATGTTCAGGATTAATACCATCTGGATGTTCAATAAGAATTAATCGTCGAATAGGACTTTCATCTATCTCTTCTGCTAAAGCTAGATCTCCTAAAAAAGGAAGTGTCATACCTGTTAAACCCAACTTCTTCAAAAAACTTCTACGTGCTATTTCATTTTTCTTCATAACTACTCCCCTTTTCATTGTTCTACTTCCGTTCTGGTAATAAATGAGTTTAGTTTCACTATATTAGAAAACAGACTCTCTAAATCATACTGTTCATCTTTAAAGTCAGAAACTATTTTTTTCACCACCAATGAATTCTCAATCTCAGCTTCTGTATCGCCTGAAATATATCGGTAGTATTGATACGCCATACACTCTGGTCCTCTATCACTATCAGCAATGGCTTGACTAACATCACGTATGCCTTCAGCAGGATAAGTTTCTGCTTCATCAAATGTCAATAAACCTTTTAAAGTTACTGAAGCATCAATTGTTTTCGATCCACCATCTTCATCTGAATGATACTCTGAAGTTCTGTATCTCCCACTTCCATCATAATTTTCCCAAGTAAACCCAATCGGATCCATTAAATTATGACAAGTAGCACAAGACGGGTCATTAACATGTTGAGCATAACGGTCACGTTTATTCTCTCCTGTATGATCGGTAATGGCTGGAACGTCTCCACCATTTCCAGGAATCCCTAAAGGATGACACATTAAACGAGACAATACAAACTTACCTCTTTTAAAGGGATGAGACTCTTCAGAGTTTGCATACTTACTTGCAATGGCTCCTAAAGTCAATATCCCATAACGTTTAGAAGTTGCTGGAACTTGTTCAAAACTCGCTGAACTTGACATCCCTTCAGCATAATAATTTGAAATAGTTTTATTCGTCATCATCGCATCATTTATAAATAAATCTTTATACGTACTATTCGTAATACTCTCCATAACCATTCTAAAGTATTTCAATATCTGAGTACTTTGTGCTGTTCTAACCTCTGAATTATATCCATCAAATCGTTCAGGGTTTTTATCAAAAAGTGAATAAACATCATCCTCTAATAGCCATCGACCAATAAAATCGTCTAGTTTATCTTTCCCTGTTTGTAGTGCTAAGAGTCTTACAGCTTGTACCACTCTTGTATTTGCATCATTTAAATTAGCATTTTTGGCAAGTGTTAGTAAGGTATCATCAGGGGTTGTTCCTGACATACTGTAAGCAATGGCTGTTGCAATCTCATATTGTGTTAATTTAAAGATACCAGTTTCACCAATCTCCTCACCCATCTCTGAACGATAAAGGAACTTTGGACTCACCAGCATATCACCTACTATCTGACTCACATCTGTTAAAGCTTTATAGGTAGTGATTTCAGACGCACTCAATGGTCGTCTAAATATCTTTGTAGCAAAGCTTGATAAAAACTTATCTTTATCAGCCACACAAAAGTCATAGTTGTTGATCAAGCAACTGCCATCATTTTTACCTTTAAGTGAGACTAGATACTCTTCAACTCTTGTTGCCATCTCAGTTAGAGCATTCACTTTATTTTCATCTATTCTATTGAGGTTTCTGTCTGTGTTATACCCCTCAACAATGTTGTCTTTAGGTAACTCTGTTGATGCTAAAGCTAGGGCAATTGACCTACTATTATCTGCATTAATTTCAAACAGACTATAGAGTGTATTGGTATACTCTTCTGTATTTAACAGTCTGTACCCTCTTGGAATGTCTGAATAGACATCTTCTGCCGTAGATGAATTGTTATCTCTCGTTCTAGGTTCTAAAACATTCTGAACATAAACACCAATTTGATCTAAACACTCATCATCACAGTTAGCATAATAACTGACCAGCATATTAGAATCTTGCGTAAACTGTGCAAAGCTATGGTTACCTGGATTCCATTGCGTTATGTCTGCTCTGGCTGTCCCATTAACCCCATGACATGTTTTACACTTTGCATTGTAATGTTCTTGACCATACGCCTCATCTGTTTTTACAATGACTGAAATTGTCTCTGAACTGCTTTGACTTGTAGAAGTAAAAGCTTTAATGGCAATATCATAACTGTTTCCAAGGACAAAAGTACTATTAGCATCTTTGTTCAGCACAATAGATAAACTCTTCATATCTGTTAAGGTTTGAACAACCACACCATTTACTAAAACATCAATTTTAGTCGTAGCTTCATTGATAAATTCCCATGAGAGTGCTATTTGATTTGTAGCTGAGAGGTAACGTGCATTAAAACCCCTAATGGTATCGTTTGTTCCTGTTGGTACTTCTAATCCAACAGCTAAATATTTTGCTAAAGCTTCTATTTTGGTACTGTCATCTCCAATGGTATTTTCAAAAACATTTTTCATTCCAGCGTGAGCATCTTTATGTAACCCTCTAGCATAGTTCGTCATGGTATCCATCAAGTACTGTTCACTTTGCTTAGAGAGTATCATATTATCTTGCATTGCATCATCACCATGACAAGCTGTACAACTATTTTTGTAAAGTGTCTCACCCAATGTTATGGTCTCAACATCGTAGCTAATAATCTCATTACCTTTCCATGCTTGTGAAGAGAAATAGTTTGCCATTAACTCAATATCTTCATCACTATAACCATCCATAATGCGATGCATTGCAAAAGAGTAATGATTTTTAGTTGTATCACTTGTTCTATAACCTTCTAAAGTTTGAACTAAATAATCTTTGTCTAATCCATCAATAAGTGGAATACTACTATCAGAATTTGTATCTGTATGACATGCCATACAATTTGCCACTAAAGAAACAGCCTCATTTGATATACCTGTCTGAACCGTTACATTTAAAGGTATAACATTCACAAGCTCAGAAGATGATGCTCCTGCAAGATTTGTGGCTTCTACTTTAAAGATATAACTTTTATCTGTTTCAATAGCAATATTTTCATACTTCTCTACATCAGCTGATAAAGAAGTAAGCAGTCTCCATTCAGACTCATTAACCTTTTGATACACCATAAATCCATCTTCATTCTCACTATTGTCTATCCATGTTAAATTTACTTTAGTATTATCTATAAGCTCAGCATTTAAACTGCTTGGACTGATAGGCTTTTCCAATCCCCCAATCTGACCATCACAAAGTTTACCATTAAGACGAATATCTGTAGGAACTTTATTTATCCTAGAATGTGTCAAGTTAAAGCCAAACTCTATTTTCTGACCATTATTTACATTACCGTTGTAACTTTCATTAAGTACACTTACATATTTATCAGTTTGTGTCTCTACACCGTTCCATAAGTTACCGTTGATACTCTGTCCTGAAGGGAATGAAAATGTCACTTCCCATGAAGAGAGATTACCTTGTAAGTTTGTTACCGAAACAGAAATCCCAGCACCCACACTCCATTGGTTATCAATAGTATAAGTCGCCTTACAGAATCCATCTCCTTTACTAATCTCTTTCGTTACTAAAAGGCTAAAAGCTTTACTAGTACTTGCTGAACCTTTTGTAATGGTTGCTGTTAAAGTAACTGTTGTATCACTCTCTAGCCTTGTCACCACACCTTGATGTGAAATTACCTCTGTATTATTTGAATGCCAAGTAATGTTTGTACTGAAACTACCTTTATTGACTAAAGTTAAATTACTTTGAATATCTACACTACTGCTGTTTTGATTTTTTATTGTCTCAAAGGTTAAAAGTTCTTTGGCTTCAGCAACATCTTCTTCATCAGTATTAACTACTTCATCAAGTTTTTTAACGGTTAAAAAAAATGTCTTTGCATCATTGTGACTGCCCTTACTTAACAATGCTGTTAAGGTAATCTCCACATCGCCTGTTTCAAAATCTGGACGACTCACAGTCCCAGCATTTGATAAAATATTTACATCACTTGACGACCAAGTAATACTACTCCCATTACTTCCTTGGATCAATAAATTTAAATTGTGTAAGATATTACTTTCTACAGCATTATTTCCTTTAATGACTTCAAATAACAATGCTTCTTTATCTTTACTCAAGTCTTCTAAATCTGGATCAATCACTTCATCAAATTTTTTAACTGTGAATGCAAATGTTTTTGTATCACTATAACTACCTTTAGTTAACGTTGCTGTCAAGGTAACATTAACATTACCTACTTCAAAGTCTGGACGATTTACAATTCCATCAGTTGAAATAACACTGACATTACTTGATGACCAATTAATACTGCTACCATTATTGCCCACAACTAATAAATTAAGATCAGTTACAATATTACTCTCTAAAGTGTTATCACTTCGAATTGTTTCAAACAATAAGGCTTCTTTATCTTTAGCCACATCCTCTTCATCACTATTAGGAGGTGTTAGTTCAATCGTATTTGCACAGTAACCAAACTCAACAGATGCATTTGCTTTTACAATTTCATTCCAAGAAACGCCCCTAGCATTTAAAACTAAATCATCTCCCTGCGTATAATTCGCATTCCATAAATTATAAATTTTACCATTGATAGAGGTAGATATGTTCCATTTAATATCTTCATTTTCATTATTGGTAATTTTTAGGGTTTCACAGAAGGCACCATCCCATGTTGATAAAATGGTTTTTGTAAGTATTAATTGACTACTGTCTTCAGAAAGAGTATTTCCAACTACTTTCGTTGCACAATAGCCAAACGACTTCGTTTCATTCTGGCTTAATTGACTGTTCCAAGAAAGCCCACTTGCTTTGATGTTTTGATTACTATCTTGTGTATAATTAGCACCCCAAAGATTATTAATAGTTCCTTCAGATGCAAATTCAATTTCCCACTGAATTGTTTCTGAACCCATATTCGTAACCTCTACGCGTTCACAAAAACCTTTTTCCCAATCTGATGTTCTTACTTGATTAACGCTTACATTTGATGCATTTACGCTAACAAAGAGAGTAAGAAAAATCAATTTTATTATTTTATTTTCCATATCGTTTTCCTTGTTAATATCAAATTGATTATAACTTAAAAATACATACAAATAATAGAAAAGGTTTTATTTTATAAATTATTTATAAAAACTTATTTAAAAACAAGAAACAACAAAAAGTTTCTTCCAATAAAATTATTTATACTTAACAATATCTCTAGGCTCTTTAGCCTCAAAAGCATAGCCTAAAAGAGAGATGGCTTTTGCATGTAGTAAAATTCTTTTTGAACGTGTCACGGAACCATAACGTTCATCACCTACAACAGGATGACCTATAGAAGACAAATGCACACGAATCTGGTGTGTTCGCCCTGTTAAAATTTCAATTTCAACTTTAGATTTTTTACCTTGAATTTCTAAAGGTTTTACAATCGTAACAGCAGGTCTTCCACGCTCTTCATTAATCTCTGAAAATGCTTTTCCACCTTGCTTATGGGTTGCTATTGGAGCGTCTATTCTTATCTCTTCACAAAAGACCCCCTCAACCCATGCTACATAACGCTTTTTAACTTTACGCTGTTTAAACGCTGTAATGGCATCTTGTAAAAAGTCTTGATTTCTTGCTAACAGTAATACCCCTGAAGTATCACGGTCAAGACGGTGAATAAGCTCTGTTTCATCTTCTTCAATAGCTTCTGCTAGTTCATAAGTATCAAGAAGTGCTGGTTTATTAATAGCAATAATATTTTCATCTTGATAAATAATACTTACTTTATCCAATTCTTCTACCCGAAAAAAAGTATCATTAGGCATTGAAGCTCGTGCTACTTTAATCTTTTTATCAAGGTAATAAACCAATCCACGATCAATTAAATCTTTTGCTTTTTTATTTGAGATTCCCTCTTGTACTGCCAATATTTTATATGCTTTTTCCATTTTTATAACTCTTTCTTAATAGATTCTAAAATCGGACTAATATCCGTTCGTTGTATAATTCTTGACTGAATCAACTGTCCATGTTGCTGTAAACGTTTTGCAAGGGTTGACTTCGTTACTATCGCAATACCTTCAATCATAGAAAAAATATCTCGTTGATTAAAATAGTGTTCACCTGAAATAATTTTACAACCAAACTGTGCTGCTTCTGCTGCATTGTGTCCACCAACTTTTTCAAAAGCACCACCTAAAATAACAACATCTGAAATAGCATAAATATTCACCAATTCACCCAAGACATCTACCACAATAATGTCTGAATTTAATGCTTCGCTTTGCGAATATTTATGCCAAGTATAATGCTCAGTAGAAGCACTCTTTTCTACGAGTTTAAGAACTTCTTCAAAACGCTCTGGATGACGTGGCACTAAAACAAGTCGTGCATTGGGTTCTTCTGTTTTTAATTTAACAAAAGCATCTAAAATCAATGCTTCTTCTCCATGATGTGTACTTCCAGCACAAAGCAATAAACTTTTAGGCTTAGTTAATTCTTTCGTAGCCTTAGGAATATTAGCCAATTTAATATTTCCAATGACCTGAATATTTTTAGC
>CACVAZ010000012.1:0-1894 GCA_902727995.1 uncultured Sulfurovum sp. | reverse complement strand
TTCATATAACACCCATAACAAGCTTGTTTTTTAACAGGTACAACAGCTGTATTTTTAGCCCAAACACGGATTTTTTCATAGAAAGAAAGAATCTTCATGTCAATCGCCATGGTCTTAGTGTTACGTTCTTCAAAAAGTTTCCCTTTATCAGCGTCAATAGAAGCTATTTTTGCACCTACTTCAGCTGATACTTTTTCATATTCTGTAGTAGCAGCTTCCAATTCTTCATTGGCAGCCTCAATTTCTATTGTCTTTGACTCAACAATGGTCTGTTGTCGTTCAATTTCAGAATTTGCATGTGTTAATTTTTCTTTAGCAAGTTCGGCTTCCATAGAGAGTGCTTTCATCTCTTTCTCTGTCTTAATGTCTTTTTCTTTAGCAACACCCAAAGTCATTTGTTCATTTAAAGCTTTAATTTGTTCTTCATAAGAAAAAACTGTTTCATTTGCTTTTTCAATTGTTCCATTAAGTTCAGCTATTCTTTCAACAACATCATCTCTTTTTGTTGCTCTTCTAGCCAATTTCTTTTGTGCTGTATCAATAAGTGGCGTAAAGTCATCAATCGCCTTGTCTAACTTTGAAAGTTCAATTAACTCTTCTAAATGTTTATTCAATCTCTATCCTTTGGGGTTTAAAGCATCTTTATGCAGACCCTATTTGTTCCATATACTCTATGATATTTCAAATGGGTTTTGTGATTGCGAGATTATACCTAAAATTCCTAAATTTTCTAACTCTAATTTTAGGACATCCACAAAAAATTGTTCGCTCTCATAATGCCCAATGTCTACCATCATCAAATTTTGACTCATGGCTTTCATAGCATCATGATATTTTATGTCCCCTGTTAAAAAACAGTCAGCATTCACTTCATCCATCAACGAAGCTCCTGCTCCTGTGGTTAAAGCAATAGAGCTAATTTTTTGTTTGGGAGACACAACTTTTAGTGTTTCTAGTCCAAGTTTATCTTTGAGTAATTTAAGCAACTCATCTTTTGACCAACTACCCGTAGTCTTACAGACAAAGTCATTTTGAAACTCTTTTTTAAACCCCAATACCTTTTCAAATACATAAGCATTCAAATGTGTTTTATCAAAGTTAGTATGCATCGCAATAAGTGACAAATTCTTCTTTACCATTATTTCTAATAGATTAGCAGGATAAACAGAAAAATCTAGCTCTTTAAGTCCAGAAAAAATAAGTGGATGGTGTACTAGAAAAAGTGTGTTTTCTTTTGCAGATTCCAGTGTCTCTTTATCTAAATCAAGTCCAAGAGCTATCTGCTCAAAATCTCGACTCATTTCACCCACAAGTAAACCTGAATTATCCCATTTTTCTTGTAATGCAAAAGGACTTAGGGTATTTAATATTTCGTATATTTCAGCTATTTTCATTTTCGATTCCGTAGGGTGCATTTTAATGCACCACTTTATTTAAATGTTTATATTTGGTGCAATAAATTGCACCCTACGCATTGACACGCTTATTTCTTTCTTCTTCTTGCTCTTTATACAATTTAGCACACCCTATAGAAAGCTCACGTACTTTTAAAATATAATTTTGTCGTTGAGCTTGTGAAATGGCTTTTCGTGCATCCAAAACATTAAAGGCATGAGAAGCTACCATACACTGATCATAAGCTGGAAGAGGAAGACCGTTATCCAAACATAATTTACACTCAGCAGAAGCATCATCAAAATCTTTTAAAAGTTTTTCAACATTTGCCACTTCAAAGTGATACTTAGAGAACTCATATTCACTCTCTTTATGCACATCTGCATAAGTGGTTACCTCATCACCTTGTCGGTTCCAAACAATGTCAAATACCGACTCAACCCCTTGCAAATACATTGCCAAACGTTCCGTACCATACGTAATCTCAACAGCCACAGGA
>CACVAZ010000011.1 GCA_902727995.1 uncultured Sulfurovum sp. | reverse complement strand
TAACGTGCCATCGCATCACCAATAGAGTAGTTACGCACATGTCCCATATGAAGACGACCACTTGGAAAAGGAAACATACTTAAAATGTATTTTTTGTCTAAACTCTTGTCTTCTAAAGGCTCAAACGCCCCTGTCTCACTCCATGTTTTTTGCCATTTATTTTCTATTTCACTTGGGCTATAAGTCATACTTTGTACTCCATTTCTAAATCTTGCGTGAATTATAGCAAAATAACGATTGAGCTTCAATCATAATATCTAGCGTAAAAAAATAATAATAATAAACATGTTCTTTAAAGTTTAAAGTTAAATTCAAACGCTAAAATAGTATTCATTAACTTTTTAATACCCCTTTCATCATCTAACCATTATAATTACTTCAAAATACAATTTTGGAAAAAATATACATGAACTTTTATAGATTACACCTCCTTGCCCTTTCTCTCTTTCTCTTTACTGCTTGTAGTACTAAAAAAATTGACAAAGACCATAATACAACAATACAAAGTATTCAATCAACCATTGGCATACAGCCAAGTCACAATGCAACAACAAATACAAACAATACCAACTTAAATAATACAAACATCACGCATAACAACATACAAGAAGAATATTCACAATTAAGTGGAGACTTCGCTGGAAATTGGAAGTTAAGCAATTTTATTGACAGAATGCATACTGAACATAATTTTGATTATAAATATCTCTATACGCTTTTTTCTAATGCCAAGGATTCCAATCAATTTGTTGAACCTTGTAAAGTACGTGATTCCGATGGAAACTGTATTGTTGAAACGCAACCAAAAGGGAAATGGGATCGATACAGAGACATGTTTGTTTATGAACGAAATATTCAACGAGGTATTACTTTTTGGGAGGAACATGAAGAGACATTAAACCGTGCCTACCAAGAATATGGTGTTTTACCAGAACATATCATTGGTATCATCGGTATTGAAACGGCTTATGGGGTAAACTTTGGAAAAAAGAGGGTCATAGATGTCCTAACTACTAAAGGAATGTTAGGTGACCGTCGTGAAGACTTCTACACCAAACAATTAGAAAAATTTCTCATCATGACACGTGATGCCAACTTAGATGCGTCAACCCTTATGGGTTCAAATGCTGGAGCTATGGGTTATGGTCAGTTTATTGCTTCTTCTTATCTTGCCTTTGCTATTGACTTTAATGGTGATGGGATCACCGACCTATGGAATGCTGAAGATGCCATTGGTTCTGTGGCAAACTATTTTGCTAAAAATGGTTGGAATAGAAATTTAAGCGAAGTGGTGACTAGAGCAAAATATAAGGGAAACCGATTTAAAAAATTAAAAACAGGTTTCAAAACAAAATACTCACAATCTAAGCTAAGAAAAAAACATGGCATTACAGCCAGAAAAAAATTAAAATACAGAGGTCCAGTCTCACTCATTAAACTGCCAAAACATGCTTATGATGAACTTTGGTTTGGTACGCATAACTTTAGGGTTATTACTACTTATAATCATAGTACTTTTTATGGGATGGCTGTTTATGTACTTGGACAAGCTGTTAAAGCTAGACGGTATGGAAGCTAATTCTGAATTAAATCCACAAATAGGTTCAAACTTTTTATAAAAAATGTGTATAATAAAAGTATGTATAAATAAAAGGTACACTATGAGTAAAAAAGAGAAACTCTTACAAGCCATGAAGAATAACCCAAAAGATGTACGATTTGAAGACTTGAAAAAATTGCTAATCTCTCATGGATATCAAGTAAATAACACAGGTGGTAGTCATTGGGTTTTTAGAAAAGATGGTTGTAGTGATGAAGTGATACCTTATAAAAAACCTGTTAAGGCATATTATGTCATTCGGGCATTAAAATCTTTAGGAGTCTATGATGAAGAATAGAGCTTATTATCTGAATTTAGAGTATGGAATAGCAACGCGAAACCTTACAGAAAAAGAAGGTGGTGGAATTTTAGCTTACTATACTGATTTACCCTTTATCGCAGGAGATGGAGAAAGTATGGAAGAGGCTATCAATGATGCAAAGTCTGCTTTTGCCTGTTACCTAGATGTAGCACTAGAAGAAGGTGAGATTATAAAAGAACCATCTCATCTTATGAAAACAAAAAGAATTAATATCACTATTCCTCTTTATGCTTTGGAGCAGATAGATAATTATACTAAAAGTCATAATATTAATCGTAGTACTTTTTTGGTTGAGAGTGCATTGAAGAGAGTTGGAATTTAATTAAAAAATTTTCATTTCTACATTTAACCATCATCCCGTTACCAACTTATACCCTTGTTGATAGGCATTAAGAATACTCCTTTTAGGGAGTTTTTTTCGAAGCACGTAAATCAGATGTTTTAAACGAGGGTTACAATCGGCATGGGCTGACTCTTCTTCCCAAATGGTATGTTCTAATACTTCAGTACTAATATACGGTTCATTGCTATGACTCATTATTTTCATAAACTTTATTTCATTTTTTGTAAGTTTTATCTCTTTATTTTTATCGCTATATAAAACCAATGCTTCTTTGTCAAATTGGTAGTTATTGACTAAGTTAATACGATGTCCATAAAACAAAGCCAAGTCTTTTCTAATATTTTCAAAAACCTTATCAAGTTCTTTTTCTTTAAAGGGTTTTTGAATGCATCCAGAAAGGTGTAAAGAGAGTGCTTTAATTAATTTTGCACTTGAAAGTTTTTGAGCAATAAAGACAATGCTTGTCTTCCTATCGTGTTCTCTAATTTTTTGAGCTGTTTTGACAGCATTATTCATCCCATCATGACAAGACAAAAAGACCACGGTGGCTTCATTTTCTTCATATTTTTGAAGTGCTTCTTCATTATTTTCCACTAAATGTATGCTTTGAAAAAGGCTTTGAAAATACGCTTGATCTTCTTTATTTCCTACTAATATGAGGTTATGTAAACTTAAATGTCCCATTTTATCTCCTGCAACCTTTTTCTTAAATTATAATTAATTTATCCAAATTTATCTTAAATTCTCTCTATGATGTTGGTGTAATGTTGGTGTAATGTTGGTGTAAATTGCCTTTTTATAGTATTTAATAGCAAAATAAGCCATTTTTCTCCAAAATAGCCATAAAAATAAAAAAACACAATTATAAATATTAAATAATACAAAAAAGTTATTTATAGTAATTAATAACCATATATATTAAAGTTTGTTAATTAATTAATAAATTTTATATCATTTTCAAAAATATAACTTTTTACCGTCTTTGTTAGATTACAATTTTGTTATGGGAGTTGTTTCTCATGGAGGGATTCCCCCCTTTTTCTAAAGAGGGAACATTCGAGTCGCAAACTAAACTTTGGGAAGGGAAGTTTGCTAACACTTTGCATAAAGTGCATCTACATAATAGCATTTTATGCCTTTTGCTTCATTTGGAACATTATCTACTAACCAGATTAACAATAACAAACTCGATACAAGACTATAAGAAGGTGTCGCTACCCATCAGCTAAATGCTTTGGGAATGGGAACAAAAGAAGCCATTTCCTCAAACAATCAAGTACTCTTTCAAGTTCGATAAGTTTAAGGTGCATTAAAATGACACCCTACTAATTTAATAACTTACTTTAAATAAAAATTATTATATTATCTTATTTGAATAAAGGAGAAAAAATGGATGATGCAACTAAACTTAACTATCTACTCAACAAGCACTATATGTCTGGTGTTGAAATTATCCATGCTTTTGGCTTTAAAACAAGTAGTATGATAACCAATATGCGTACGGGAAAAAGTAACATCGCTACGGTGCATAAAGAAGCCTTGGAAAGACACTTTGAGATTCCTACAATAATATTTGATGAAAGCATCACTACAAAAAATGAAATCAAAAAACAGATTGAAAGCTACCGAAAAACATTAAAACACGCGAAGCAAAAAAAAGAACTTCAAGAAAAAATTTTACAAAAACTTGAAGAAGCTGAATTAATTCCCAAAGATATTTTCAACAAGAACTTTCAAAAAAGAGGTGCCTTAGACAGCTACATAAGAGAGCATAAGACCATGCTTTTAAAGCAGTCTGATTCTAAAGAAGAACCCAAATTTTCAAATCCTATTTTTCCCAAAAATGAAAAACTTTTTGAAAAGCTAAAAGGCATTTGGTATGGTTATGTCTACCCTTCTAACCCAGCTTCAGCTGAACATGGCATTTGGGAAGTAAAAACAATTATTGGAGACGATTACTCTGTAGTAGATCAGCCTTGGGGAAACAAAGGTTATCTTAAACTTGGAAAAAATGAAAGTCTTATCATTAAAGAATCTTATGACCATGATGACTTAACCACCATTCGTTTTTCTAACCGTCAAGTTCCTTCTGAACACTTTCGTTTTGTAGTTATCTCTAACCAAAACCATACCCTTAATGAAATGGTAAACTTTGGATTTTTTTCTCGAAAACGCTATCCTTTAGAAGAAGCCAAAGAAATTTTAGGTGACAGAGAAAGTAAACAATTAAAACTCGATATCGCCTTTAATGAACGTCTTACTCAAAAAGCCGTGGTCCCTCAATAATCTAAAACCTCCAAGCCAAACCAACATAAGTGGTATAAGATGCTTCTTTCAAAGAGGCTGTAGGTAAGGTATCGCCAACATGAGAATGAACCTTTAAACTACTAAATTTTTGTCTCCATGCATCGGTTTTAAGATGTAGTGCAAGATTGTTTGAGTAGGCATAGTTGTACGCTAGAGAAACTTTTAAACCCAATGCCTTGACACTGTCCTTTACAAATGAGTCTTGAAATTGACCATTAATGGACTCTGACATATTTACTTTTGCTTTACTGTAAAGTCCTCCTGCATGAGCGACCAACACTCCTTTTTCAAAAAGTTTTCTTTGGTAGGCTAAAGAGAGTGCTAATCCATCTGTTTGGTATTTAAAATAACTAACATAGGTCAAAAAAGAATCATAAGCATCAGAAGCATCTAAACTTGCATATCTGTAAATACTATTCACTCCCCATGACTCTTTGTCATTTTCGAAGAAAGTATAATCAACATAGAGTCCAAACTCTTCTTTATCAATATTGGCCTGATTGTTTAAAGAAGCCTGTGTGGTCACCACAAACATATTACTTTGAACCTCATCTACCACAAACTTTCCATAAGTTCCAAGTAACCATTTATCATAAGCATAAAAAAAACCTAACGTCGCTTCTAATACATCATAATCAATCGCTGAGTCCATTTCAGAAGAGTGCAGTTCAATAAGGTAGGAGCTGTAGCCTAAATCCGTATGTAGTCCAAATCCCTCTGCATAGTCTGTTATGTCTTTAAAGAAACGGTTTTCATTAATTTCAGCATTTAAACCTACTGATAATAAACACAATAATAAAAATTTCACTTTTTTCTCTTTTCTTAAATAGGTGGGCTAAAAGCAATTTTTGCTTTTTTAGGAACTAGCCAAATATTTTTTTCCAATTTCATCTCTTCAGAGCTGCTTTGTTCACCATTGGTCTCTTCTAAAATACTAACACGTACCCGTCTAAAGACTTCTTCAATGGGAATCTCTTCATCATCTAAATATTTCATCAGTGCGTAACTGTAAGGACTGTGCTTACGATTATGACGACTAAAATCTTTTGCTTTTTGATTACGTTGGGTTGCGTAAGAAACTATCGTTGATCTAGGTAAAGAGTCTTCATAATTATTTTTCTCCACAAAGACTTTAACATCTTTTTTAAGCCCATTATCGTAGCGAATATTTCCTCGAAAGTTTTCTTCATTTTTTGCCCCATTTATAGGAGTGTAATGCTTTTGATAGTCTCTACAGGCATCAAGTACAATAATACTATGTCGTGCTTGAACTTTTTTTAAAAAATCATAAAATTTAAAAATACTCACTATGGTACGTTGCTTTTTATCTGTCATCATTAAGAACTGCTCTGAACTGTTTTTTTGTAAGGTATTTCCATGTCCAGCAAAGTAAATAAACACGATTGTTTTGTTCGCTTCAATTTTACTTTTTAACGTCTCTAAGCTTTCGTTTAATTGTGCTAAAGTAACATCAAGTACTAACATAGTCTCAAAACCGATGCTCTCTAGCGTTTCTTTCATACCTTCTGCATCATTTATGGGATTTTTTAAATCATTATTGCCCATATAGTCTTGATTACCAATAACCAAGGCAACCTTTTTAATGGGTTCCTTAGACACACTTATTGGCTTTGTGCAACCAATAAATAGAAAAACAAACAAAAACATTAGCATTATTCTCATTTCATTGCTCCTTTTTGAAACTTTTGGTAGAATTGTAACATCTTAACTAAGGAGTTGCACATGAAATATCTACAAATTTTTACAGGAATTTTCCTGATGTTTTACAGCACAGCTTGTGCAACAATAGCCACACCTTTATCCAAACCTTTAAAACTCGCCTCAAATGAACCTAGTAAAATAAACACTGGGGGGAATCCTGAAGTAATTAACGACTGTTTTGGACTTCAAGTAACTCAAAAAAATCTCTGCTTTAAGTACTTCTTTCCCAAGAAGAATCTCTTGATTCATCCAAGTCATGGAGAAATCATTCGACTAGCAGGACGAGGAGAAAGTATTGAAAAAAGAGAGCTACATCTTAATAATGAAGATGAGTTAGTACTTCTTTATCTTGATACCACTAACGTCAAGATACCTCTTAGTACCAATATAAAAGCCACTCAGTTTACTTACGACAAGAATACCCTAGTCCTTAATATTAAGGCTAAAGACATTAAAGATAAGATTATTTTAAGTGACAATGAAGGTACAGTCCTTTTAGAATATACGGTCAAACGATAATGTCAAAAAACCTCACTTTAGCACTTTTTAGTCTCTTACTTATTGGCTGTGGTGGGGGTGCAAGTCAACATGAACCACGTGAAGAGAAGAGTCTCTATTTTGTAGATGCACCTAGCAATGGCATTGACTATGCTTGTGGGGAACGTCGAGGTGTCACTAAAACCTACACTTTAAATGGCTTTAGTAAACATGGTGCGTTTAAATGTGTCTACTCCCCTATTAACTTTTCTTTAGGTAGCTTAGAGTTAGGAAGTATTAAGAGTGTGGTAAATAATCAAACCATTTACCCTCAAGATTTGGTCGAAAACTTTAATGGTGACTTTAACAATGAAGAAGTACTTAAAATAGCCATCTTACTACAGTCTTTAAATGACAACAACAATTCTGAATATATTAATATACCCCAAAATACTAAAGACAAAATTACCCTAACCACTTTAAAAGACCTAAGCATTGAAGAATTAAACCAAGCCATTGTTAAAATGGGGCTAACGCCTGTATCTCTTGATGAGACCCGTGTGCATCTCATTTTAAATTCACCCAATGTACAAAGTGGAAAACCAAGTATTAAGAGTTTTGAAGAAGAGATTTCCAATGAACTAACCGTAGGAAATACCATCGGTGAACTAAACATCAACAAAGGGGATGGAGAACTCATTTATCCTTTTTTGTTAGAGGGAGAAGGCAAAGAGCATTTCATACTCAACAACAATGGAAAGCTTATCTTAACCCAAAGTTTCATCACGCCCCAAACACTTGAACTCAATGTCACCGTTAGCAACGAATTTGGCTACAGTACAGCCCCTTTAACCATTCATGTAAAAGATTCAGGGAAAATAGGAAAAGCCCAAATGGGACGACTCAAAGAGGCTAACGTTAAGATTTTTAAACTGCTTTCTAATGGCACAAAAGAGTTGGTCACCACAGAACAAACAAATAACACAGGCAGTTTAAACCTACTTGGAAATTTTGACTTACATACCGAATTACTCGAAGACCATAGTTTTTACATCTACGAAGTCAGTGAAGGGTTTGATGTAGATGTTGATGACAATGGAAAAGAAGATACTTCCCAAACTCAAAATCATGGAACAATGCACCTTATTTCTAAAGGGATTTGGATTAAAAATGCAAATCAAAAAATACGCGTTACCCCTCTTTCTGAAATGCTTTACACCTACTTAGAACGTGACAACTTTAAGAATGTAGAAGAGAGTTTAACAAAGTATTCAGAAATACTCCTCAAAACCTCGTTAGATACAGACACTACCGTAGATGCCAAAGACATCATGCTCTTTAATCCTTTACAAGACAAAGCCCTACTCTATGAGACGTTAACTTACAACAATACTTACAACAATATTGTCCATCAACTAAGAAGAGGAAATTCAACTTATAAAAACAGTATTTTCAATGCTTTTGTAGTAGAGTCTTTTCAAGCCAATGCCATTGAAATTGTGGGGTCTAGTATTTATACTATTGATATGCTTAACTCTGGTGAATTTAATATTTATGATTTGGAGACAAAAGGGAAGATAGGGGGTTTAAAACTACCTAATGCTCCTTTTGAGGAAGATACGCATGTCATGTATGTTAATGTGCTTGGACCAGTAGTAATAATTTCTAGTTTAGAAGATTGGTCTTATAAAATTGACATCAATGACCAAAGTAAACCTACTCTACTAAATGAACCCCATATACAAACTGCTATTCTTAGTGGTAGCTTTAGACATACAGCCATCGGATATAGTCAGGAGATACAACTTTTTGCACAAGAGCAACAAAGTCATATTTATAATGTTACAAATACTATTAAATTTCTAAATGTTGATGAGCATAATATTCTTCACCAATTTGAATTTAATTCACAACTTTCTGAGATAGAAAGTTTATGGGTTAAAAATGAGTACTTGTACGTCATTGGCAACAATAAAATGCATATTTTTACAGAAACGAATACAAAAGCTACTTTAAATAAAATTTACAATGAACATAATGTTACAGGTAATATTATCGGAATTGAAGAAGAAACCCTATATATTTTAAAAGAAAACTTGTTAACACTTTATGATATTAACTCTCCTTTAAACCCAAAGTTTATAGAAGAGTTTACCGTACCATTTACATATAAGTTAGGTATCAAAACTAATGGAAAGTATTTGTCTACTGGTTCAAAAATTATTGAGATAGAGGCTTTAAGAGCTTCTAAAGAGTTAATTGAAGAATATTATTAGAACTACGACACATTCCGAGAAGTTTCATATATATGTCACAATAATTAGTATCCATAGGGTTACTCTTCTTAATAGAAACCTCAGGATTACCACCCAAGTCCGAAGCTGTAGCCACAGCACCTAATACCAACACAACACTCATAAGTTTCATAAATCTTTTCATGACTTATCCTTTAATTTAAAATATATGATTGACTATTTAAGTAATCATGGTGCTAGTTTATTGGTCTAGGGGGAAATAGGACAGGAACTTTTTGGAAAGGTTTTTAGCACTTTTGGAAACTTTTTGGAAACTTTATTTCGCTAAAATACCTACAAAAGAAAAGGGATTAAAAATGTTAGAAGAAAACCAAGAAAAGTTTTTCTACAATGAAGAAAAACTAAACTTTATTATCAATTATTTAAAACTTGATGTAAAAGACATCGCTGACCTTTTTGGTGTTAAGTCTGCTTATGTTTCTAAACTAAGAGAACAGCGTCATAGCACGTTAAAGCCAATGCACCTTTATGCTTTTACAGGAGCTTTTAACATTCCTTTCAAAATTTTTGACAAAAATATTAAAACCTCAAAAGAAGTTATTGAGATTTTAGAAGAAGAAAAAAAACAAATAAAGCAAACGCTTTTCAAAAAAAATAAAAAACTACTAGAAGACATTCAAGGTGATTGGTACGCATACTTTTACCCCAGTAATCAATTTGCTGATGTCTACCGTATTAAAACAACCATTAATCCTGATGGAAGTGTTATTGATGAAAATAACAACTGGGGAAAACTCCTCATCAGTACCAATCAGTCACTTATTGTTAAAGAAGCATTTAATAGTAAGAACCTAGTCACCATTGTTTTTGACAACCATAAAGTAGCTTACGACATGTTCCATTTTTCACTGATTTCTAAACGCAATCATGTTCCAAGAGAAATGTTCAACTTTGGCTTCTTTTCACGTTATGAAATACCCCAAGAAAAAGTGAAAACCATACTTGGAGAAAAAGAAAACATCCAGCTTAAAATGCAATGTGAATTTGAAGAAGGAATTGCTGAATATGTTGA
>CACVAZ010000010.1:6358-10147 GCA_902727995.1 uncultured Sulfurovum sp. | reverse complement strand
CACATCAAGCTATATGGTCACGGTTTCGTTTAGAAGGAGACTCTAGGCTTATTGGTTTTGTATTACCCGATGAATATAAAGATACTGAACAAAATAAAAGTGGATTTAGATTTGATACGAATACCTTTTATGTGGTGTTTTTAGATAAACATCATAAGTTTTATAAGATGAAATAAATAATGATGAAAACCCTACCAGCCGAATGGCAAAAACAAAGAGCCGTCCTTATGGCATTCCCTCATAAAAACTCCGATTGGACTAATGATTTAAAGTCAGCACTAACACCATTTATACGAATAGCACAAGCCATAGCTTATAGTACCCCTGTTTACATTATTTGTGATAATAAAGAAGAAATTTCAAGTTTGTTTTGTTCTCCACGTAATTTGAGTTTTATAGAGATAGATACTAATGATACTTGGATACGCGATTTTGGGTATATCTCCATAGTAGAAGAGGGGAAAGTTAAATTACTAGACTTTAAATTTGATGCTTGGGGTGGGAAGTTTGATGCTTCTTTAGATAATGAAGTGAATAGAACTTTACACAAAAAAGGTTATATGGGTATTATGCCACTTGAAAGCATTGATTTTGTATTGGAAGGTGGGTCGATTGAGTCAGATGGGTTGGGGACTATTTTGACGACTACTACTTGTTTGTGTCATGAAAATCGTAATGGTGGATTGACTAAAGATGAGATTGAGCAGAAACTAGAAGAGTATTTGGGAGCTAAAAGAGTTATGTGGTTAGATTATGGGTACTTGGTTGGGGATGATACGGATTCACATATAGATACTTTGGCTCGGTTTGTTTCGGTTGATACGATTATGTATGTTCAGTGTTTAGATGAGGAAGATGAGCATTATACTGAATTATACAAGATGGAAGCACAATTAAAAAAATTTAGAAATTATGAGGGGAAATATTATAATTTAATTCCCTTACCCTTGCCAACAGTGAAATATGATGCAGAAGAAAATCGCTTACCTGCTACTTATGTGAATTTTTTAATCACGAATGGAGCGTTGATTTATCCAACTTATTCGGTGAATGAGGACAGAATAGCTCATGAAATATTTAAAGATTTTTTTGTTGATAAAGAGATAATTCCTGTTGAATGTTCACGTTTAATAGAAGAGGGTGGAAGCTTACATTGTTCAACCATGCAGATTCCTTTTTAAATTTTAAATCGCATTGTACAGCACCTTAGCCATGAAATTTATGCGTTAATTTTCATGCAAGTTAAGTTTTTAAATCCCTTTTTAGGTGCTGGAGAATACTATTCATTCTAATTTTTTCTAAACTTAACCTTTTTTACTTCCAAAGTTTTGCCCCCAATAAATTTGGTAGGTACTGTCATCTTTAATGATAATTGCCACACCCACTTCTGTGTAAGTACTTTTCATAATATTTTCACAATGCCCAGGACTTTTCATCCATGCTTTCATGACTTCTTCGACGCTACGTTGCCCACCAGCGATGTTTTCACCCACAGAAAAGTAGTTTGCATATCCATTAGCAACAATGCGTTCATAAAATTTACTAGCTTGTCCATTACCTGTAATATCATACTCTGTCCCAGAACCATCATGAGAAAAGGTATCACTATAGGCTAAGTCAGTTACATGTTCCAAAGCAGCAGCATAAAGATCAGCATTCCAAGTTAATGCAGGTACGGCTGGAAATGTTCCTCGCTCTCCACAAGTTTTACTTTCGGTCCTTTCTTTGTTAATTGCATCTAAAAGTTCTTGTTGATTTGTGCTTAAACTACTTAATATTTCTTGTTCTTCTGAATTTAAATCTGAAAAAGAACTTACTTCACCTTTTACAACACTTACACTGTTGGATTCTCCTCCACCACAGCCAATTAGTAGTAAAGTACTCACAGTTAATAAATAAGATTTATTTTTTAAATTTAAATTAAACACTATATCTCCTTGGCTTGTTTAGTAGTATAACAGTATAAAACTTAAAATAATATTTAATAAATAAAATTAATTATTATTATTTTTTGTTTTTTATCTTATTTTTTATTTAAAATTGTTATTAAATATATATTATTTATATAATATAGAACATATAAGCATATATTATCAATTTATTGAGATTTATGATAGAATACTTTAAAAAGCAGGTAGATGAAAGTAGCATTAATCCAGAAAAAGTATTTTGGTAACAAAAAAAAGACTGTTAAAAACACAGTTCGTGATATAAGAACAGCTTCTGTGGTAGGAGCAAAACTAGTTGTCCTACAAGAGTTACATCAAAATGAGTACTTTTGTCAAAGTGAAGAGATTAAATTTTTTTCTTATGCCAATGATTGGGAAGAAGATCTAAAGTTTTGGGCAAAAATTGCTAAAAAATATTCAGTTGTTTTAGTCACTTCTTTGTTTGAGAAAAGAACAGCAGGGCTTTATCATAACACAGCTGTGGTATTTGATAAAGATGGAAGCATTGCAGGAAAATATAGAAAAATGCATATTCCTGATGATCCAGGTTTTTATGAGAAGTTTTATTTTACACCCAGTGATTTAGGTTTTGAGCCTATTGAAACTTCTATCGGAAAACTGGGTGTCATGGTTTGTTGGGATCAATGGTACCCAGAAGCTGCAAGAATCATGACCCTTAAAGGGGCAGAGATGCTTATTTATCCTACAGCGATTGGGTGGTTTGATGGTGATTCTAAAAAAGAGAAAAAACGACAATTAAATGCTTGGATAAACATTCAACGCTCTCATTCCATAGCCAATGGAATACCCGTACTTTCATGTAATAGAGTAGGCTTTGAAAAGGACAGTGCAGGAGTGATGGAGGGCATACGTTTTTGGGGTAACTCTTTTATTTGTGACCCTCAAGGTGAAATAATCGCCAAAGCAGGGAAGAAAGAGAAGATATTATACGCAACAATAAACTTTGAACGCAGTAAAGAAGTACGGGATATTTGGCCTTTTTTACGTGACCGTCGTATTGATGCTTATGATGATTTATTGAAACGTTATTGTGATTAAATCTGTTAATAGCTCTTAAACATTAACTATGTTAAAATCTTTCTCTAATCGAATAGAGTTTGGGAGATTAAGTGGAAATATCAAATAAAAAGTTAAGTGTTGAAGCACTTCATCAACAAGTTTTAAAACTTGAAAATGAAGTAGATGAATTAAAAGAGGCAAATAAAAAGCCTGTCCATGACTTTAAATCCTTTGAGTTTAAAGGCTCTGGGTCTGAATACTTTCGTATTTGGATTGTTAATATTGCCCTAACTATTCTAACACTGGGCATCTACTCTGCATGGGCAAAGGTTCGTGCGAACCGTTATATGTATGCGAATACATATCTGAATGGTTCAAACTTTGAGTACAATGCTGACCCTATTCGTATTTTGATAGGGCGTATCATTGTGGTCTCTTTTTATGCCCTTTTTGTTCTTTTTTCCCAATATCTTTTTATGTTTGAAGTAGCAGGGGCAATTGCCCTTATTGCATTTATTGCCATGCCTTGGTTGGTGCGTCAAGCTGTAAGCTTTAAATTACGTAATACTTCTTATCGTAATGTCCCTTTTCGTTATGAAGGGAAAGTAAGTTCTTTCTATATGTTCTTTTTAGTGCATATTTTTTTAAATATTATTACCTTGATGCTTATCTTTCCTTACTCATATGTCAAGTTTAAACAACTCATTATTAACAATGCAAACTATGGAGATGGTGATTTTAAGTTCTCTGGTGGGACAGGGGATGCTTATGCTATTTACATACAAGTATTTATTTGGTCGACACTTTTTATCTCTGGTTT
>CACVAZ010000010.1:0-6258 GCA_902727995.1 uncultured Sulfurovum sp. | reverse complement strand
TCACATAATATTGATGTTTCTTTAGATGAGGTTGTCATAGAATCAAGACTTGGAAACACTCCAAGGGTTATCTCCTTTCCTAAGGGTGTTCGCTGTAAAAGTGTGGAAAATGACAAGCTTGACCAAGTATTACGTGATTTTAATCTCAATAAATCAAAAACTCATCGAATAGAAAGCTCTGTTACTTTAATTATGGCTTCCATACTTTTAACCATTGGCTTTGTTTGGTTTATGTTAACAGGAGGTGCAAACTATTCTGCAAATTTTTTAGCCAATGTCTTACCTCAAAGCTCTCTTGATGAAGTGAGTAGAATTACCTTTGAACAGCTTGAAGAGAATTTTTTAGAGAAATCAAAATTGAGTAAAAATCAAGTAGATGTTATTCAAGAACATTTTGATCGCTTAACAGCAGGGGATAGACGCTATTATAAATTGCATTTTAGATCTTCACCCCAAATGGGAGCGAATGCTTTTGCTTTACCTTCTGGTGACATTATCTTAACCGATCAGCTTGTAGGACTAAGTCGTGACAATGACTTTAGAGATATTCTGGGCGTTTTAGCCCATGAAAAAGGACATGTGATTGAAAAACACTCTTTACGTATGGCAATTAAGACAGGTATTGCATCGGTGATTATAGGGTATGTGACAGGAGATATTTCAGTTATTGCAACTACTGTACCAACGATTTTGGTAAACAGTTCTTACAGTAGAGGTTTTGAGCGAGAAGCAGATGAACATGCCATAAAAGAAATGAAAAAGTTAGGTGTTTCAACCATTTATATGGCTGATCTATTTGAAGCTTTGGCTAAAAAAAGTGGAGAGGTCGAGACTTCTAGTAGAATAGGGGACTTAATGGCTTCACACCCTTTGACATCTGAGCGTATAATGTACTTTAAAAAACATGCAGATGAGTAAGTATTAAAATTATTTAATATTTTATAAAGTAATAATTATTATTACTTTAAATAATAAAAAGTAACTTTTTTAGTAAAATATAAGCTTAATTCATTACAATTATCTCTAAAAAAGGCTTAACAATGAAAAAAATTATCACAATAACACTAGCACTTAGTTTAGCAACTGCACTTATGGCAGAGGCAAATATACCTATAGACAAAAAAGCCATGAAAGCTCAAATGACAGAGATGGCAGGAGAGACGAGTAAGTTTAATCCTCGTGAGCATTTTCCAAAAGAGTATTTCTTGATTCCACGAAATATTCCATACGCTTTGGGTTTAGTGCTTCATCACCCACGAAGTTCAGAGCTTGAACTTACAAAAGAGCAGTTAGAAAAGCTCATTAATCTTAAAAAAGAGACAAAACCAACTATTTTAAAAAGTGCCAAAGAGGTTAAATTATTAGAACTTTCATTGCTAAAAATGTTAGAGACCAATAAGGGAAAGATAAGTAAAGTAAGCAAAGAGATGAACGAGCTTGTTGATAAAATTGCAAGTAAAAAAGCAGAAATTACCAAGACTCATCTTCAGTGTGTGATCAATGTTCAAAATATTTTGACTAAAGAACAACGACAAAGAGTGGGAACTTATGCAGGATTGAAGCATAAAGCTCAGAAGAAGTCTGAGTATAAAGTAGCCGAACTTGTACCTCTCCCTCACCTTAAAAGACTACTTGCCTCTAATCAAGAGACACTAAAGCTCAAGAAAGAGCAAAATGAAAAAATAAAAACGCAAATATTTAAAACACTTCGTACTCAAATTCATGGAAAAATTAAAATAGCAGAGCAACTAGAAATTAAAATTACTGATGCCGTACTCAAAGAGCAGAAGACAAAAGAGGATTTAAAAGCAGATATTGAGTCATTGATAGAGATTAAAAAAGAGATTACCAATGGGCATATTGATGCACTTAATATTTTGGCTAAAATTTTGACAAAAGAGCAATATACACAATTGTTACCATTGATAGAAAAAAATAAAAAAAAGGGGCATGGAGATAAACACTAATTATCTCACTGTGTGGGTAAGTATTTACTCATACTTTGAGTTTACCTAAAATAACATGCACAGAAGTAGATTAATCTAAAATCTTAACATATATTTTAGCTCTTTTCTCCTATACTTTAAAAATAACTATTTAAATATTTTAGGAGAAAAAAATGATATCTAAAAAACTATGGGTGGGAATTGTCTTTGTCGTACTTCTTTTAACAGCATGTACAAAACAGACAACAAGTCAACTAGAGTACCCAGATGATGTAACTAAGCCAAAACTTTCACAATATGAACTTAATGTAATAGCAGAAAAAATTTATCAAAATGAGACTTCAGGTGATCCAAAATATTTAATGTTTTGGTCTAAGAATGAAACTTTTCCTTCTGTGGGGATTGGTCATTTTATTTGGTATCCACAAGGTCAACCAAAGATATTTGATGAGACTTTTCCAGCGATGATTGATTATTATGTTGCGAATAAAGTACAAATTCCAGAATGGTTAAAACATGCTAGAAAAACAGGGGCTCCTTGGAGAGACAGAGCAACCTTTGAGCGTTCGCGTGGGGACAAAGAGTTTCAACAGTTAAAGACATTGCTTTTAAACACAAAAGCTTTACAAACACAGTTTTTCTTTGACAGATTACATGAATCAATTCCTGAAATTGTTAAACATGTAGCACCACAGTATAGAGAACATATTGTTAACAATTACAATGCATTAGCAGCTTCAAAAGGTGGATGGTATCCGTTAATTGATTATATTAACTTCAAAGGTAAAGGAATAAAAGCAACAGAGCGTTACAATAATCAAGGTTGGGGGTTATTACAAGTACTTCAAAATATGCAACCTGTCAAAGCTGGACCATTTGCATTAATGGAGTTTTCAAGATCAGCAAAAGCAATTTTGGAGAGAAGAATAAGAAATTCACCACCAGCTAAAAACGAAAGTCAATGGATGAACGGTTGGGCAAAACGTACGAATGGCTATGCTACACCTATTCTATAAGAAGTAACTTCTATAGCAAGTAATTTCTTTATATTTCTGTGGGTTGAAAAACCCACACTCTACTTCAACTTCAATTCAAAAATATTATGTCCATTTTTATGATAGTAGTTTAAATTGTAGTGTAAACGACTTGCAATGTTATTTACAATGTAAAGTCCTAAGCCAAAACCAGCATTTCTCTTTTCTTCTTGCGTAAAAGGCTCTAGGTAGTATTCAAGAGGATGTTCTAAACTCTTACCTTTTGAGATGACTTTAATGTTAATAGTATTGGTAACAATAGAAGCATGGTCATCTTCAGAATATTTTAATGCATTATCTAATAAATTTTTAATGGCAAGAGTTAAGAGTTTTGTATCAGTTGTTATGCGTTCATGTTCTGTTGTAATGGTGAGTTTATTTTTATCACAAAGAAGTAGGGTAATTGCTCCTTTTATGATGTCATCAATATTTGACTCGGTTATTTGGGGTTGAAAGCCTTGGGTGGTGAGACGTTCAACATGTGCTAATTCACCAATGAGTTCATTCATTCTTTCAAAAGCACGAATAAGCATCTCTTTTGATGAGCCATCTTCTACCATTTCAATGGCAATACGACCTCTGGTTATGGGTGTCTTTAATTCATGCATCATATTTCGCATGAAAAGGTTTTTAGAGTCTAATAAACTTCGAATGTAATGAATGGCATCATCAAAACTTTTAGCAATTTTCCCTATTTCATCTGTTGAGCGTTGGTTTATTTTGATATCCATGTTTCCATGGGCAAATTCTTCTATTTGTAGTTGTAACTTTTTCAAAGGAGAAAGTTTTTTCATGATCCCA
Source organism: uncultured Sulfurovum sp. (assembly GCA_902727995.1). Classification (GTDB taxonomy): domain Bacteria; phylum Campylobacterota; class Campylobacteria; order Campylobacterales; family Sulfurovaceae; genus UBA1140. The sequence goes on along the minus strand of CACVAZ010000010.1, from coordinate 2,477 downwards.
ACGTAAAGAAAAAGAAAGAGGGCCGCAATGAGAAGGGCTATGAGTATGGTAATGGTGGTTCGTGTATTAGTAGATTGTTTATCTTGTAGCATGAGACTATAGCCAAAACGTTGTAAATACATGTATTTATTTTTTGAAATGGTAAAGATTTGCATGGTACCATAGACTGATTCACTTTCAAAGAGAATGGTAGCATTGGCTAAAAGAAGTAGTTTACTTTCATCAGCAGAAACAGGACGCATTTCAAAGTCTTGGTAAAACTTTTTTTCTTTTTCTTCTGTTAGTTTTAGTTTAGCTGTAGAGAGTAGTAAGTTTGAAATGAGTTTGTAACGGTTTATTTGGTCTATTTGTTGACGCTCTTTGTCCCAAGACATAAATAGGAAAAGGGCTGTAATGACCAGCGAAAAAACCAGTATAAAAAGGGTATTAATAAATGCAGAAACAGAAATGTTTCGCATTACATCTTCTCAGTAAGCAAGTACCCAATACCACGAACAGGTTTAATATAGGTATTAACAGGGTCAATTAAAGAGATTTTATGTCGAATACGAGAAATGATAACATCGATATTTTTAATAGAAGAGTTATCATCTATGTGTTCAGAATCATACAGTAGTTGTTCTCGTGAAATGGCAGAATCTGCATGTTGAATGAGTATGGATAAAATCTCAAACTCTGCAGCTGTCAGTTCCATCATGATATTTTTAAAAATAACCGACCGTGCTTCAGCGTTGAGTTCAAAAAGAGAGTTTGTTTTATTGGCTTGAGTAGCACTTTGAGTACGTCTTAAAATGGTTTTAATACGGGTAACCAATTCGCGTGGATCATATGGTTTTGGCATGTAATCATCGGCACCTCTTTCCATGGCAATAACTTTGTCAGTAATGTCATCACGTGCAGAAGAAACGATGATAGGAATAGAAGAATTCTTTCGAATTTTTGGAATGACTTCGAGTCCATCAATTCCAGGTAAAGTTAGGTCTAAGATAAGTAAGTCAAAGGTCTCTTGGGTTAAGTGTGAAAGTCCAATATATGGTTCTTCAACTGAGGTGACTTTAATGTCAAATTTATTAAGGTATTCGGTAAGAATTTGGGCTATTTCATAGTCATCTTCTATCATTAGAATATTTATAATGGGTAATCCTTGAAAATTAAAAAGTTAAGTATTTAATGATATCATGAGAAGTATAAAGAAAAAGAATAAACAACAAATATCCTTAACATTGCCCACGAGGGCTATTACAAAGGAGGTTTAAATATGTTCTATCAAGGGAGTATATTTCAAAGGAGTTCAATTACATACTTATAACTCGTGAACAATGTTAAAGACATTTGTTTGTCTTAATCAAATTATAATCTAATAGAATTAATCATCAAACAATGAATAATTAATGAATAGTTAATGGTCTATCGCAATAGAAATGATATAATTATTTTTAATAAAAGGATTTACATGGAATATTGGAATCACATATATGAACACTTTAATCCTGTTGCGTTAGATTTAGGATTTATATCAGTTCATTGGTATGGCATTATGTACATTTCAGCACTTTTAGTCGCCTTGTGGTTTGCTAAGTGGATTATTAAAAAAGACAATATGCCCATTAGTGAGCCAATGATTGATGCTTATTTTATCTGGATAGAAGTGGGCATAATTTTAGGGGCACGTATTTGGTACATTTTATTTTATGATCCAAATACCTCTTATTATTTAATTCAACCTTGGCAGATATTTAATCCTTTCTCTAATGGTGAGTTTGTAGGAATTCGAGGGATGAGTTATCATGGTGCTGTGGTGGGGGCTACTATTGGCTCTTATTTATTTTCACGAAGAAACCCTGGACAGATTTATAAAATCTTAGATGTCGTGGCTTTGGCTGTACCTGTTGGTTTTGTTTTTGGACGCATAGGAAACTTTTTAAATCAAGAGTTGGTTGGACGTGCTACAGATGTACCTTGGGGAATTTATGTTGATGAGGTACTTAGACATCCATCACAGCTTTATGAAGGTTTTTTAGAAGGTATATTAATTGCCATACTCATTTATATGTATCGTAAAAGAAGAGCTTTTGATGGAGCATTAATTGGTATTTATGGCGTGTTATATGGGACAGCAAGATTTATTGCAGAGTTTTGGAGAGAACCTGATAGTCAGCTTGGTTATTTATATGGAGATTGGTTAACCATGGGACAAATACAGAGTTTTATCATGATTTTGATATCAATCGGAGCTTATCTTTTTCTTCAAGTCTATGCAGAGAAAAATATTTTAGAAAAAAGAATTTCAAAAAAAAAGAGGGCTAAGTGAATCAACAAATAGCTTTCTTACTACTTGTTTATTCTTTAAATGATGTGGCTACACTAATTAGTACAAAGAAATGATAGAATTTTAAAGAAACTAAAGAGGTAGAAAAGATGGCAGGAAAAGGACAGAAGTATGCTAAAGAGTTTAAAGATTCAGCAATACAATTAGC
>CACVAZ010000009.1 GCA_902727995.1 uncultured Sulfurovum sp. | reverse complement strand
AGTGCAGGGTCAATACGACTGTCACTACAGGTTATAATCATGGTTTCAGGTTTTTGACTTCTTGAAAGCGTAGAGAAAAGTTCTTTATTTTCTTTAAAATATTGTTTCATAAATTTAGAGTAGCCGTCTTTTTGTAGTTTATCCATTTTTTTCACACTTTATGTTTTTTTATAGTATTTTATATTTAATATGCTTCACTTATCCTAAGATGTTTAAAAGATAGATGCCTCATGTAGAATCAGGCGTTTTTCTATTAAAATAATAATATTTATCCTAGATCCTAACGTTCAATTAACGAACTTTGGCTACAATCAATAATTATATTAATTAGGATAACTATGTTAAAGCACATCTTTTCTATGAAAGTAGCCGTTTTGGTACTTTTTTTGTTTGGTGCTATTGTTGGGGGTGCCACGTTTATTGAAAACGATTATGGTACACAAACAGCGAGAGCACTAATTTATAACGCACAATGGTTTGAGTTTTTCTTACTTTATTTTATTTTATTGTTACTTTACAACATGATAAAGCATAAAAGTTATAAGTCAAAACCCTCAGTATTTATTTTTCATACAGCATTTTTAGTCATTGCGATTGGGGCTGCTATTACCCGTTATGTTGGTTACGAAGGTGTTATGCACATTCGTGAAGGAGATAGCTCTTCAAGTATGCTTTCCTCTCAAAAAGTTTTAAAAATACAAGTGGGAGAAGGTGAAGAACGTATTAACTACGAACAGAATATTTTGTTTTCTTCAATGACAAAGAATTCTTTTACAAAGTCTTGGGATGTTGGGGACAAAGAGGTTAGCTTTGACTTGGTAAATTATTTACCAGCTGCCGAGCAAACTTTAATTCCTGATTTAGTAAATGGTAAAAAAGTTTTAGAACTGATGATAGCAGCTGGGGCAAGTGGAAAACCTCTTTTTCTTCAAGAAGGTTTTGCACATGACAGTGGTGCTTTCATATTAACCTTTAACCATGTCGTTGAAAACCCAACTAAGCCAGTTTTAAATATTCGTTCTAAAGCAGATGGAACATTTGAAGTAGAAAGTGACTTTGGTATGGACACCTTGTCTATGCTAACACGTGAAGAAGCCAAACTTCCAAAAGGTGTTAATCCTTTTACGACTAAGAAACTTTATCAATTTTCTGGTAATTCGGTAGTTCTTAAGAATGCCCATGAAAAATCTATTTTAGACTTTAAGAGTACTTCTTTAAAAACCAAAAGTGGAAAACCAGAAATGGCTACGTTTAGCATAGAGGTTAATGGTGAAAAGAAAGAAGTTAATCTTTTCTCTTATGCTGGAAATCTTTCAAAGGTTCAAAATATAACGGTTGGAGGTGTTAAAGTTGCCCTTTACTTAGGTGCTACAAAAATAGCAATACCTTTTTCCATTAAACTTATAAACTTTGAGTTAGAGCGTTATCCAGGTTCCATGAGTCCATCAGCATACTCATCAGATGTTGAGCTTATTGATCGTTCAGAAGGAATTGAAGCAATGCCATATAAAATCTTTATGAACCATGTATTAGACCATAGAAGCTATCGTTTCTTTCAATCTTCATATGATCAAGATGAAAAAGGAACGGTACTCTCTGTAAATCATGATCCTGGAACTTGGTCAACTTACATTGGATATATTTTACTCACATTAGGAATGCTTTGGAACTTGATTGACAAAAATGGACGTTTTCAAAAATTACTTAAAGGTGCTAGAAAACTTCAAAATACTAGTGTGGCTCTCCTTTTAATGCTGTTTGCACTCTCTACGACTTCTGAACTTGAAGCAGCAAAACTACCAACACTGGATACCAATCAAAGTAAGATGATAATGGCTTATGATGATGAAGTTGTGTCGAAGTTTGGGCATTTGGTTATTCAAGACTCTCGTGGACGAATGAAGCCTATTGATACTTTGGCTCATGAAATTATTGCTAAACTTGCAGGAAAAAGTAGTATTTATGGGGTTGAACCAACATCTATGATGCTGGGTATGACCGTTGATCCTAAGAACTATCAACAGATTCCCATGATTAAAGTCGATCATGTTCGTCTTATTAAAGAATTGGGTCTTAAAGAAGGAAGTACTTATGCTAGGTTTATTGACTTTTTTACTCCAAAAGGGGAATATAAGCTTTCAAAACAAATTAACGATTCTGTTCGTAAAAAGCCTTTAGATAAAAATCTTTATGACAAAGAGTTAGTAAAGGTTGATGAACGTTTAAATGTTGCTTACATGATATATACAGGAAGCTTACTTCAATTGTATCCTGTACCTCATGATGCCAATAATAAATGGATGAATCCTCAAGATGCCATTTCTAAATTTCCAAAAGAAGTCTCAGAAATGACACGGATGATGACCGTTTATCTTTTTGAAGGAGCAGGAGCCATTCAATCAAGTGGTGAGACAGAGAAGTTTAACAAAGCCATTGGACTCATTGAGTTGTATCAAAAGAAGTTTGGGGCAGAAGTTATCCCTTCAGAGGATGTGATTGATATTGAAATACAATACAATAAGCTAGGGTTGCTTTCTAAACTTGTGCCTCTTTATCTTTTAGTAGGGATTGTTTTACTTATTGCAGCTTTTATAAACATTGTTAAACCTAATTCAAGTTTAAAATATATTGCCATGGCTTCATGGGGACTTATGATTGCAGGTTTAATTGTACATGTTGTTTCTATGGGAATGCGTTGGTATATTGGAGATCATGCACCTTGGTCGAATGCTTATGAATCCATTGTCTTTATTGCAGGTTCAACTGTAGTGGCTGGACTTATTTTTGCAAGAAGATCACCATTTACCTTAGGGGCAGCTGCACTGTTAGCTGGGATAACTATGGGTGTGGCACATATGAATTTTATTAACCCAGAGATTACGAACTTAGTTCCTGTACTTAAATCATATTGGCTTATGATTCATGTGGCAACGATTATTTCTGGTGATGGGTTCTTGGGTCTTGGGTCAATTTTATCTTTATTGGTTCTTATTTTATACATTATGAAACGTGGTGAGAATGAAAATATTGACCGTGCCATTAAAGAGTTGACTAATATTGCTGAGATGAGTATTATTGTGGGTCTATTCTTAATGACCATTGGTAACTTTCTTGGGGGTGTTTGGGCAAATGAGTCTTGGGGACGTTACTGGGGTTGGGATGCGAAAGAGACATGGGCTGCTGTAACCATTTTGGTTTATGCAACCATATTACATTTACGTTTCATTCCTATGTTAAAGAGTCCATTTGCCTTTAATGTTGCTTCTCTTTGGGGTTACTCAACGGTTATTATGACTTATTTTGGGGTAAATTATTATCTTTCAGGACTACACTCTTACGCAGCAGGAGCACCAATGCCTCTTCCTAGTTGGGTTATTCCAGCTGTGATTGGCTTATTTGTTTTAACGTTAATTTCAGCAAAAAGTTTAAAGAATGTTAAAGTTGTCTTTATTATTTTGACGCCTATCTTTTTATGGGTAGCTGGACTACTTTTAATGCTTAATAAGTATTAAACATGTTAGAGACAAAAAAAGATCGATATAACGGTCTTATTATAGAAACAGAAAGTATTTCTTCTTCTATTTCTGAATTTAAGCATTCACTTCAAACCCTATTAGAACAATCAAAAAAAGATAAAATAGCCCTTTTATGGCTAGATTTAACAACAGAGCAACATGAACATATTGCTTTTGCACTCTTATTGGGTTTTGAGTTTCATAATTGTGAAGCTACAAGAACAACCTTAACTTTTCAAGTAACCAAAAATGCTTATATTCCTGTTCCACCTACCCACACTATTGGGGTAGGGGCTGTCGTTATTAATAAGCAAAATGAATTACTCATGGTACGTGACCGAATTCATACTTCACGTTCTATTTACAAACTTCCTGGTGGAATGCTAGAAGATGCACAGAGTTTAGAGGAGGGAGTGATAAGAGAAGTTTGGGAAGAAACAGGCATAAAAGGAAAGCTTGTTAAAATGGTTGCTATTTTAAATTCTCACCCTTTTACTTTTAACAAATCAAATATGTACGTGGTTTTTCAATTAGAAGCTTTAAGTGAAGAGATAAATGTTATCGACACTCATGAGATTGAATTTGCACTTTGGATGCCTTTAGAAAAGTTTTTTGCCCATGACGAGATGTCTACCTTTCAGAAAAATTTGGTACAAGCTACTTTAGAAAATGAAGGAATCTCTTTAATAGAGTATGATCATGCAATGGTCAATAAAAAATATGTTGAGGTTTATGGGTAGGTTACTTGAACCCATAACCTAAGTTCTCTAATTGCACTTTTAAACCCTCTTTTACTTCCCCTTGAAACTCCAAGGCATCTTCTTTAACCGTTCCTCCTGTACCAAGTTTTTTCTTCAAGATTTTTAGCAAAGCTTCTAAGGCTTTTTTTTCAAGAGAAAACGGCTTAACAATGGTTACGGTCTTTCCTCGACGTTTCTCTTTTGCAAAGTGAAGTTGATGATTTTGTGACTCTTTTATTTCTATTATGGTTTTCTTTTTAACTTTGTTTTTGTTATCTGACGACCAATCATCAGAGAAGTTTGCATTCATTTCAAATAGATTTTTTTTCATTATTAACTCTTTTTTACAATTATAGTAGGAGTTTCTTATTTATAAAAAATAAATTTTAAATATTAATAATTATTTTTTATTAAATTTTAATTTTATAAGTTTAAAACAACATAAATAATTATATAATAATTTTAATTAAACATTAAGGAACATAAAATGAAGAATATAATTTTACTTTTAACACTTATAACGACGATTAACCTTACAGCCAACTCTTTTGAATACATAAATAGACAGGGAGTGACAGCAGAAAATAAGATGAAACAACAATATTTTTATGCGAAAAGAGCAGCCGAGAGAGGAAATGCACGGGCCCAGTTTGATTTAGGACTTATGTACGCAAATGGTAAAGGTGTCGCAAAAAATGAAGCGTTAGCATTAACTTGGTTTAAGAGGGCAGCAGACAATAACTTTATTCAGTTAGCAAGTACAAAAAAAGTTTTAAATACAAAAGTAAACGTAGCTAAAGCTTTAAGCACAGTTGGTACATCTCAAAAGTTTGTATTTGCTAAAAAAGCAGCAGGACAAGGGAACTCACGTGCTCAGTTTGATTTAGCCATGATGTACCGTAATGGAGAAGGGGTAAGAAAAAATGAGTTATTAGCTTTTAATTACTTTCATAAAGCAGCAAGAAATGGATCCGTGGAAGCAAAATTTCAAATGGGACTTAGCTTTGCACAAGGTTTAGGGGTAAGAAAACAAACCCAACTCGCTAAATATTGGTTTAAATTAGCAGCCAAAGTAGGTCATTCAAAAGCAATGGCACACTTAGCAAGTCTTAAGAATTCGAATAAAGAAGTTCATGGAAAAATAAGTAAAGTTACTTCTTTGTTTAACTCCATAACTCTTAGAGCATTTTAATTTTTTTTCAGAATCTTTTTAATCGCTTCAGAACAAACGGTTAAGCCAGTGGTTCCTGTTACAGCAACACAAGAACCTTTTTCTTTGCATTTGTCTTCTTCGGGGGAGAAGACAACGGTGAAGTTTCGGTCAAATTTTGCTTTTTTTAACTCATTTCTTATTTTTCGCCCCAATGCATCACCATGACTTTTCCAAATGGAAGCCACTTCAATCTTTGAAGCATCATAACGTTTAGCCGAACCAAAAGACATGATAAGCTTTTTATAACATTTCTTAGCCACTTCAATTTTGACTTTGGTGGTGTCAGCACAATCTAAAACCAAATCATAAGGCTCAAAATCAAAAGATGTCACCCATGCCACGTCCATTTGTTGGTTAATGGTTGTAACAGATGGATAGAGTTTTTTTAAAGCTTCAATTTTATGTTCACCTACAGCTTCAGAACCTATTTGACGGTTTTGATTGCTTTCATCATAAACATCATAGTCTAAAATACTAATGTCAGAAACTCCTGAACGGTATAAGCAGTCTAAAGCGTATGAGCCAACACCACCCACACCAAGTATGAGAATCTTTGCTTTTTGAATCTTGGCAAAATCTTCTTTGCCAAAAAGTAGTTCACAGCGTTGAAATCTTAAATCCATTGCTCTAAGTCCTTTAGGTCTTGATGAGAAGTCATATCTAGATGAATTGGAGTGATTGAAACATAGCCATTTTTAACGGCTTGAACATCGGTCATTTGTCCTTCTGTTTTTCTCCATTGGTGGTTAACCAAGCCAATCCAAAAATACTCTTGACCTCTTGGATTAATATGAGAATCAGCATCATTCGTATAGACACGACTACCTGTTTTAGTGATTTTAAAACCTTTTGATTCTTTAGGCTGTACTGCTGGAATATTGACATTTAAAAATTTACGAGGTGCCAGAGGAAAGGTGCCTTCAAAGATTTTTTCCACAAGGGTTTTAATACTCTGCATTGCGAGTTCATAGTCAAAACCATTTTTTTCTTTCATGTCATCTGAAAAATTCTGAGAAATGGCAATGGCAGGAATGCCTTGAAGAACAGCTTCCATGGCACCAGATGCTGTACCTGAATAGGTAATGTCTTCACCCATATTTGCTCCAATATTAATACCTGATATGACTAAATCAGGGAGCTTGTTTTTATCATAGATTTTATGAAGAGCTAGAAAAATACAATCCGTGGGTGTACCGTCATCAAGCTTATAAAAATTTGGTTCAATTTCTACAAAACGAAGAGGTTTAGTTAGGGTAAGGGAGTGTCCACAAGCTGATTTTTCAAGGGTAGGAGCAACGGTGATAATTTGGGCTAGAGGTTTAAGGGCTTCGATGAGGGCTAAAAGTGCAGGAGAATCGAAACCGTCATCATTGGTTATTAATATCTGTTTAGAGTTAACTTTATTCATGGCGTATGGTAGTACATCTAGTATTAAATAGAAATTATTTAGCCAGACTGAGAAAGTAGAGAAATAATAATCTACAACAGTAAGTACCCAAGCAAAATTTAGCTAAAATACTAAAAAATATTACTCTTATGGTAATAACTAAACTCATTTGTTTAAGGAAACACTACTAATGTCTTGTCAAAAATCATATATTACTACTCCTATTTACTACGTTAACGATGTTGCTCATATTGGACATGCTTATACGACTATTATTGCTGATACTTTGTCACGTTACTCTCGTCTTATTGGAGAAGATACTTTCTTTCTAACAGGAACAGATGAACATGGTCAAAAAATTGAAGAAGCTGCGAAAAAAAGAGGGAAAGAGACTCAAGCGTATGCAGATGAAATTTCAAAAACATTTAAAGACCTTTGGGATAATTTTGATATTTCTTATGATAAATTCATAAGAACTACGGATGCTGACCATAAGCTTGGTGTTCAAAAAGCATTTACAGCCATGCATGATAAAGGTGATATTTATAAAGATACCTATTCAGGACATTATTGTATCTCTTGTGAGACATTTTTTCCTGAGACACAACTAGTAGATGATGAGTTCTGTCCAGATTGTGGGAAGAGTACTTCTATTGTAGAAGAAGAAAGTTACTTTTTTAAACTTTCTGCTTATGAAGACAAACTTTTGGCTTGGTATGAAAATAATTCAGACTGTATTTTACCAAAGAGCAAACGAAATGAAGTCATTCGTTTTGTAGAGGGTGGTTTAAATGACCTCTCTATTACAAGAACCTCTTTTGACTGGGGTGTAAAGCTTCCAGAAGACTTCAATGATCCTAAACATGTAATGTATGTTTGGTTAGATGCCCTTATGAATTATGTAACAGCATTGGGTTATGGAACCGATGATGCAAATATGGATAATTGGCCAGCAAGAGTTCATTTGATTGGAAAAGATATTTTACGTTTCCATGCCATTTATTGGCCAGCATTTTTAATGAGTTTAGACTTACCATTACCAAAGCACATTGGGGCGCATGGTTGGTGGACACGTAATGGTGAAAAAATGTCAAAATCAAAAGGGAATGTGGTAAACCCTAAAGAAGTTGCAGATGCTTATGGTTTAGAAAACTTCCGTTATTTTATGCTTCGTGAAGTACCTTTTGGGGGAGATGGTGATTTTTCTCAAAGAGCCTTAATAGACAGAATCAATTCTGATCTTGGAAATGACCTTGGGAACTTGCTTAACCGTTTAATTGGTATGAGTGGGAAGTATTTTGAAGGTAGAGTTGAATGTGACTTGGTTTCTAAGTATTACCAAGAAGAACTTGATGAAATGGAAGTTTCTTTAGTGAAGTTAGAACCAATGATTTCTGAACTTCAACTACACCGTTTCTTAGAAGAGCTTTGGAGACCATTAACAGTAGCCAATAGAGCTATTGATAAGTATCAACCTTGGACAATGATCAAAGAGGGGAAAACAGAAGAAACGATGGCACTCAATGGGCTTATTGCGACGATTTTGGCAAAAGTTTCACTCATGCTTCATGCTGTGATGCCAGAGACAACACAGACTGTCTGTAAAGCTTTAGGTTTTGAAATTAGCCCTGAGAGTTTTGAAAATATTATTAAAAAAGGAGCTATTTTAGAGCCATTTGTTACTGAAAAACGTGATCCTCTTTTTCCAAGAATTGAAGAAGAACTTTTAGTAGATGCCCGTTTAGAAGCATTGAAAAAAGAACAAGAAGAGGCTGAAGCTAAAAAAATAGCACAAAAAGAAGCTGACAAAGAAGCTAAAAAAGCTAACAAAAATAAAAGTGCCGAACCTGCTGAAGGGGTAGCACTTATTGGTATTGATCAATTTTTTGCTACTTCTTTAAAAGTAGGAACAGTGGTAAAAGCAGAAGAAGTACCAAAAAGTAAAAAACTTCTTTTACTTCAAGTAGATGTTGGTGAAGATGAGCCACGGCAAGTAGTTGCAGGAATTAAAGAGTGGTATTCAGCCCAAGAGATGTTAAACACACAAGTATGTGTGGTTGCTAACTTGAAACCTGCTAAGCTTATGGGAATGTTAAGTCAAGGTATGTTATTAGCTGCAAAAGATGAAAATGGTTTGTGTATGGTTCGTCCAGAGCAAGCAAAAATAAATGGTACGCCAATAGGCTAAGGGTTGACGAAAATGAAAATAGAAGATTTATTAAATTTAACGGCTGGTGAAATTATTACCGAGCCAATTATTACGGCTATTAATTCTGTAACAGTTTACCCTTCAAAAGTTGATCAAGGTGATTTGTTTATTTCTAACGATGCCCAAGAGATAGCAACGGCGATTGAAAATGGTGCCAATGCTATTATTTTTTCAGAGAGTTCAGTAAAGATTACGGACAAAGAAGTAGCTTGGATTAAAGTAAAAGAGATTCAAAAAGCTGCTTTTAAACTCATAAGATATGTACTCATTTCAAGAGAGGCGAGTTTTTATTTGTTTACAGAGCATGAATTGTCATTTATGAAGATGATTGTAACGCAAAAATCAAACATTGAAATATTACAAAATGACTGGCGTAAGGTATTTGAAAAGATTTTAAATTCAGATGCAAAAATGTTTATTGGTACGGATGATGTATTAATGAAAATGATTAAACCCGATGTCAGTATTTTAAATAAAGAAGCGAGTTGTGAAATTATTACCGATACTTTGTTTAAGACAACATTCAAAATTAACAACTATATTTACCAAGAAAAAGACATTACGCCTTTTCATGTAGATATCTTACAGCGTGTGGTTGAGTTTTGTGACTTACACCACTTGCCATATGACTTGGACAGAGTAAAGTATACCAAGCACTTTACCCCTGTATTTATTGATGGTTTTTTAAATATTATGGTGCCAAGTAAAAGTGATAAAGTTGCCATATTTGTAGATAATTTACAAGATGTTAATAAAGCACGTGAGTATGTTCGCTATAACGGTGCATGGGTTAAAACCATTGTGCTTACGCCTCCAAAGACGAAAGTTGATGGGGTTGACTGTCCAAATTGGTATTTGGATATAGATGAAGCACGTGATATCTTGAAAAATGCTTATTTTAATTATGCATTTGTGTATGCCCTTGACAGAACAATGCTTCCAAAGATTAAAGAAGATTACTCTTTGTTTGACTAAAATTCTCATATTCTTTAGGTAAAATACACCTAAAGGATGCTCCATGAAAAAACTACTTTATCTATTATTTTTTATCCCTATTTTACTTTTTTCTAAAAATTCTTGTATAGCATGTCATAATGGCATAGAACACATACGTGATCATTCTTCAAAAATGATGCAAGAAATTTTAGAGGTGGCTGAAAAAGCAGGGGCTAAAGGGAATGATTGTGTGGTTTGTCATGGAGGAAATCCTAGAACTGATGATAAGAATGCATCGCACT
>CACVAZ010000008.1 GCA_902727995.1 uncultured Sulfurovum sp. | reverse complement strand
AAAATTTCATAAGCCTTGTCACAGCCTTTTCGTCGCCACTGCTTGTCGATTCCCATGCTTAACACTCTATTTGCTAAATCATAAGTTGAAGCAATGTCATCAAACATTCCCACAATTTTGTCTTGTTTTTCTTTTTTATCTATTTGATTTTCCAAGGGATAAGTTCTCCATATTTTATTGCTGTTATTATACTACATATAAATATAAGACTCAACCTTTTCCTTTTGTAACGGTATAATCATATATCAGCCAATCTTGTAACCCACCTCTATACCACAAAATTTTTTCTTTAGGATAACCCATATTTATAAGTTTATAAACAGCATGTGGAGACTGAGAACACCAGCTGCCATTACAATAGACCAAGACAGATTTAGCCTTAGTAAAATCCAGACCTTTGTCTGTTTCTACAATATTTAATAAGTTAAATATTTTTTTAACTTGTTCTAAATATACTTTATACTCATCCATACTATCAAAATCATCTTCATTTTTATCTTCAACATAATTTATTTTATTAAAAGGTAAATTAACAGCCGTAGGAATTCTCATCTGATCAAACCATTGTACGGCTCGAGCATCCAACAAGATATAATCATTCGGATTTTCTTGTGCATTTTTTATATGTAATAAAACTTCAAGTTCACCAACCGTTTGAATTCCTTTTCCTATACTTATAGGTTGCAAAACACCTATCTTAGTTACAAAAGTTTTTTTACATAAAGTAGGAACCCTTCTTCCTGCAAATTCATCTCCAAAAAGAGCATTTGGTCTGATTAGTTCATCATTACATAAAGGACTTGAATCCCTTTCAATAAGAATCGTTTTATTATGCTCATCTGTAATTGTTAAACCATTTTTCTGAAGTTTACCCAAAAGATTGTCTGAAAAAAGTATAGAGAAGTAAAGTGTCATTATAAATATTATTCTATGCATAAGTTTTCCTTTTATTTTTTTATAATTTTACTCCATAATAATAAATCAACACTGATTTTATATTGAAACATAAACTTTACTTTTAAATCTATCTCATAGTTTGAGTTATGACAAGAGAGTATTGGTGTTTGATACTGTAACAGCCAATCAATATCATGTTGTAGAGCCTTTAGCATACCTTCTCCACCTTCAACTAAAATAAATGAAGGTTTTTTAAAATCCAGTCTACTTACAACTTCAACTTCTCTCCCCTCAACAGAGAAAAGAGGAATCGCTCTGTCAAAATTATCTGCTTTAGAATAAATCATAATATTCGGAGCCATATCCCCCCCCAAAGTATTTAATGAAAATCTACAATCCAAAGTAGGTCTGTCCACACGCACGGTATTTCCTCCAATAAGCATCTTATTACAAACAGCTCGAAGTTGATGTACATGCATCAATGATTCTTTAGAGGAAAGATAACCTCCTCCAATTTTTCCATTAGAAGTTTGAGCTATTTTAAAAAGAACAAAAGCTCTTTCTTGCCAAATAAGAAAAGGCTCTATTAGTTCTAAAGCTTCCTTTTCACAAACACCTACTTTAACATCTATTCCTTGTTCTTCTAATCTCTTTATTCCACCATCATGTCCTTGAATTGGATCGAGTGTTCCAATGATTACTTTTTTGGGTTTTAACTTTGCAACTAACGAAGCACAAGAAGGAGTCTTTCCCACATGTGAGCAAGGTTCTAAGCTGACAAAAAGTATACATTCAGAAAAAAATTCTTTAGGTAAATCATACAAAAAAGCATGTGCTTTATTCGCATCAAATCTATCAAAATTTATTTTTTGTTGACTCATATTTTCATATGCACTAATAAAAGCCAAAACCTCTGCATGAGATGTTCCAGCTTTTTGATGGGCTTCTAGAGCTAAAATTTCATTATTATATAAAAGCAAAGCACCAACAGCAGGGTTTGGATAAGTTCTCAATTGATATTGCCATGCTTTTTTTAAGACTTCTTGCATGTATATTTGCTCACTAATCATTCTAATTCTCCAATAATATTACAATTTGACATATTTTATGGAGTTATTTTACTTCTATGTTATACTCATCTAACTTAAAAATATTGAGCTTCAAGGAAAACCAATGCAAGGAAAACTAAACGTGACCTACCAATTAGTATGTGAGAATGATGTCCATAAAGAAGTTTCTTTAAAAGAGATAATGCAAAATGAAAAAGTTATTAAATTACTTAAAAGTGAATATGCTAAAGGTTTACGAAATTTAGATATTTCAACTGACAATACAAATACTAACATTATTTTAAAAAGTCAAAAAGAGCTGTATGAATTTGAAGCAGATAAAAAAGATTTTGCAGATTTAATAGAACTCGCAGAAGAAAATGCTAAAGAGCGTAAACTGTTCAAAAAAGGTTATCAGGAAATTGCTTTGGTTGATTTTGTTACTATAGATTAAAATGCTATTAAAGAGATAAGCTATGTGACTTACTCACATAGCTTAGTAATTATTTTGTTTTATTCCATTCAAAATAAGTTTTTGCTTTTGAAATATTCGCATACTCAAAACGAACTTCTTCTTTTTTGAGGCTAATTACAAAACCTGTTTTATCTGCTGATAAAATAAGTCCTTTTTCTTTTTCGCCACCATTTATCTTGAACTTAACACGTTCATTTACAGCTGACATAAAATGTTGGGGATTTTCAAGTTTTCTTTCAATACCAGGAGAGCTTACTTCTAAATAATAAGCTCCATGCATTGGAGGATTTACATCAAAAAACACTGAAAGCTCATGTGAAATCTCAGCACAAAGATCAAGTTTTACCCCACCTTCTTTAGTGATGTAAACACGGTAAATAGTATGCTCATCCTCTTGAACAGTTTCAGTTCCATAGAATTCTGCACCATTGGCTTTAACAATCTTTTCTATTTGTGCATTAAGATTCATCTGATTTACCTTCATCTTTTATCGCATCATTTTTTTGATGACGTTTAGCAATTTCTTTAAACAATGCTTCCATTTTTGAAATCTCTTCTAATTGTCCATCAAATTCAAAAGTAAACTTTGGCGACTTAAACCAACCCTCACTCTCTCGAACATAAGTAGACAAAAAACCTGAAACAGCTCTAAGTTGCTTCAACGCTTCACCTTGCTCTTTTTCATCTAAGTATGATTTGTCTAAATAAACTTTCGCATCGTAACGACCTTTCGAACAGACTACTTCTGTTACAGAAAGACCATTAATACGATTGTCATTCATACTTGAAAGTGCTTCAGGAATCAACTCAACTAAGCGTGACTCCGTTCGCTTTCTTTTTATCTCTTCTTCTCTCATGGCTCTTCCTAGTCAAGTTTAACTTGTTCTTCAACCATTTTGAATGTTTCGATTACATCGCCATCTTTAATGTCGTTGTAGTTATGAAGCATAATACCACACTCGAAACCATTCTTAACTTCTCTAACATCATCATTAAATCTTTTAAGTGATGAAATTGTTGTTGTGTAAATAACAACACCATCCCTAATAAGTCTAGCACCAGCATTTCTAACAATCATACCGTCAGAAACTTTACAACCAGCAATGGTTCCAACTTTAGCAACAGTAAATGTTTCACGTACTTCTGCTTGACCTGTAACTTCTTCTGAAACAGTTGGAGACATCATACCACCAAGAAGTGCTTTAACATCATCAAGAAGTTCATAAATGATTGAATAGGTTTTAATCTCAACACCAAGTTCTTTTGCTTTCTTCTTAACAGCACCTGTAGGTCTAACGTTAAACCCTAAGATGATTGAGTGTTCCGATGCATCGGCAAGTTGAACATCTGACTCAGTAACACCACCAACACCTTCATGAATAACGTTAACTTTAACTTCTTCATTTTTAAGGTCTGCCAATGTTCCTTTAATCGCTTCAAGAGAACCTTGAACATCAGTTTTGATAATCACAGGCAAGGACTTAAGGTTACCTTCTGCGATAATGGCAGAAAGGTTATCAATAGAAACTTTAGTACTCTTAGAAAGCTCTTTAATTCTAGCATACTCAGCTCTTTTATCAGCCAATTCTCTGGCTTCTTTTTCAGAATTCATAACCACCAATATATCACCAGCCATTGGTACTTCTGAAAGACCAACAATAGCAGCTGGAGTAGAAGGTGCAATGGATTTTGTTTTGCTTCCATCATCTAAAATCATGGTCTTTACTTTACCATAAGTTGTACCAACAACAAAAGGATCACCTACATTTAATGTACCATTATGCACAATAACATTAGCAGTAGCCCCAAAACCTTTTTCTAAAGAAGACTCAATAACAATTGCTTTTGCATTTCTTGTTCCATCGGCTTCAAGTTCGAGTACTTCTGCTGTAAGAAGAAGTGTTTCAAGAAGTTCATCAATCCCTTGACCAGAATGAGCAGAAACAGGAATAAATTCATGCTCTCCACCCCACTCAACAGGAGTAATTCCAAGTTCAGCCAATTGACCTTTAACCAACTCAGGATTGGCAGCTTCTTTATCCATTTTGTTAATGGCAACAACAATAGGAACACCAGCAGCTTTTGCATGAGACACAGCTTCTTTAGTTTGTTGCTTAACACCATCATCAGCTGCAACAACAATAATTACAATATCAGTTGCCTGAGCTCCACGTGAACGCATCTCAGTAAAGGCTGCGTGACCTGGCGTATCTATAAATGAAATCTTTTTACCATTTTTAGAAACTTGATAAGCCCCAACATGCTGCGTAATTCCACCAGCTTCCTTGTCAGCTACTTTTGTTTGTCTAATTTTGTCGAGTAATGAAGTTTTACCATGATCAACATGACCCATAATAGTAATAATAGGTGCTCTTTCTGTTGGATTTTCATCCTCAATATCATCATAAGCTTTTGCATAATCAAGTGCATCTAGTGGGTCAATGGTATGTACTTCAACTTCAAACTCTTCTGCAAGAATCTCAATAGAATCTTTGTCCAAAAAGTCATTTTGTGTAAACATCGTTCCTAGAGTAAATAAAACTTTAATAACTTCACCTGTTGAACGACCAACTTTTTCAGCAAATTCATAAACTCTTACATTTTCTGGAATCTCAATGGAAGTAATTGGTCCAGTACTCTCTTCTCTAATATACTTTTTACGTTTTCCACCACCACGTCTTAGTCCAGATGGTCTACGACGACCACCTTGTCCACCACGTCCACGGTTTTGTTGTTGTACCCCCCCAGCTGCAGCTCTTTTCTTCGCTTCTTCTTTACGCTTAGCTTCTTGACGCATCATATCTTCATAGATATTTTTGTCAGAGAAATCAAGCATTAATACTTCTGGTTCTTCCTCTACCTCAGTCACTTGATTACGATTGTAACCACCAAAGCTAGAGTTACTCATAAAGTTTAATTTTTCACCAGATTCTTTAGCTGTTGCTACTTTCTTAATTTTCTTTTTAGAAGGAGGAGTTGGCATCCCTTTTGGTCTATTGTCTTTTTCAACAATGACAGGTAAACGCTCATCAACAATTCTAATTCTTGGTTTATCTCTGTCAGCTTTCTTAACAACTGTAATACCAATACGTTTCCGTCTTGCTTTTGGTTTTTCAACTACTGGTTCTTCTACTTGAGTAGCTTCTTCACTACTCGCTTCATCTGCTGAAACTTTTTCTGTAGAATTTACTTCTTTAGCAACTTCTTCTGTAGCTATTGCTTCCGTTTTAGCTTCTTCAGTTTTTTCTTCTGTAACGATTACTTTTTCTATAGTTTCAGCTTTTTTCTCTACTGCTGTTTCTTCTTTAAGCGTTTCAACTTTAGGTTCATCAACAAGCTTAACAACTTCTACAATTTCAATTTTTTTCTTTTTAGGAGTCGCTGTAATTGAACCAATTCTTGACTTTCTTTTTGGAGCTGTAGCTTTCTTCGTAATAGGGGGTTCTATCTTCTCTTCTGTTTTCACTTCCACTTTTTCTACTTTTAGAGTTTTATCTTTTGAAGTTTTAACTGCTGTTGCTTCACGCTTTACAACTTCTTCAACTTTTGCCTCTTTAACGACATTTGCTTTTTTAACTATTTTTGGTTTAGGCTTGATAACTTTTGGTTTAACACCATTGATCATATAATCCATTAACGTACCAGCTTGTTCAACTGTGACCGTACTACTGGCTACTTTTACATCGTACCCTAACTCTTTAGCTTTTTCAATAAGTACTGCATTTGATGCACCTGCTTCAACTGCAATCTCTTGGATTTTAACTCTATCCATTCTTATCTAACTCCTTTAAATACTTAACAAACTGTTCACTATCTTCACTAGAGAGCCGAAAACGTTTCATTAAACCTTTTAATTTTTTTTCGTTTTCACAACAGCCTGTACAAATATAAAAACTTCGACCTTGTCCAGTGTAAGGAAAAATGTTACTGTTTTTCTCTTGTAGTCGAATTAGTTTTTGTTGAGGCTCTCGTACTCTACATGTTATACACATGCGTACTGGTTCATTTTTTCGCATAATTATACCCAACTTTTATTGTTAACTCTTTGAAGTTACGCCATAATTATCAAGAGTTTTGGTAAATACTCTAAATTTGGGAAACTTTTTGCTCAATTCTTGATGAATTTTGGGTGCATCATCAGCATAACAGAGGGTAAAAAAAGTAGAACCTGAGCCTGAGAGCGTACTCATTAAGGCCCCATTGCTCAGTGCTATTTTCTGTACTTCAAACAACTCAGGTAATTGTTTCATTCTGCGTGTTTGGTGAATCATATCTTTGGATGCTATTTTCAACAAATCCCATGATTCAGTCATAAACAATGAAGTCATAAAAGATGCACGAGACAAAGAGTAAACCATCTCTTCTGTTCGGTACAAATCAGGTAAAACATTTCTCGATTTAGCTGTGGAAATTGTTTTATTAGGAATAACTAAAACAGCCCGTAAATATTCTGGTACTTTTCTTTTTTTAGAATAGACTTTGCCCTCATCAATACAAGCAACATTAAATCCACCCATAACAGCTGGAGTGATGTTATCAGGATGATTTTCATATTCTAAAGCTTGATTTAGAATTCGACGCTTATTATAACGCTCACCTGCTGCCACATATGCTGAAGTTAATGCTGCTGTAATAACAGCTGAAGAAGAGCCAAGACCCCTAGAAATCGGTATACGATTAGTAAATTCAAAACGAAAGTTTTCTCTTTTATCCTCTTCTTTATAACCTTTAATTTTTCCAAATTGCTTATTGAAAATGTTCATAAAGAGTATATTTTTACGAATATGAGGGTTTTCTGCCCCCTCACCACGTGTAGAGACAGAGAAAAACCTTGAAGGTTTAATACTTACTTCATTACGAAAGTTAATGGCCAAACCAAGGGTGTCAAAACCTGGTCCAAGGTTTGCTGATGTTGCTGGTACAGATACAAACAAAGTACGTCCTTTGTCGATGTTGTAATATTTTAATTACACGGCAGGAAGAATGTACAACGGTTTATTATTGTCTAAAATAGTCACTTCACTCAACATGGAAGGTAATGAAAACCGTTGCTCTAACACCTCATCAAATTTTTTTGTTATTATAGTATTTTTTTCTTTGATAAAGTACAGTTTTCCCATCGCCTTGATGGGTTTATGATCATTTACTTCAAAAGCTTCACAAGCTTCGAAGCTTATTCCTTTTAAAATCTCTAAAGTACGCAGGGTAATATAGGTAAGTTTTATCGCCATGAAAGAACCAGGACCCGAAGTATAAATGATGTGAGCATCATTATATTTTATAGAAAGTTCCGTTAAAAGTTTTAATAAAACTTCAGAAGTTTTAGCAGGATTTTCAACAGTTTCAATAAGCTTTCCTTCTTCATACACCCCTATAAGTAGAGGTGATGCGATAGAAACAATAAGGATTTCATAAGCCTTAGGCAAAACTTTTTGCAAACTCTCTACTTTGAACTTTAGACAAGGAAACCATTTCATAATTGGCTGTATCAGCTAAAATAGCCACCGTTAATTCATGGTTCAATTTGTGACTTCCTGCAAATGAAGAATAAGCACCTAAAATATTATGCCCTGTTACCATCATGTCACCCATCGCATCTAAAATCTTATGACGGGCAAATTCATTATCAAATCTTAAGCCCTCTGGGTTTAAAACCTTTTCATCATCAAGTCCAATGGCATTGTTTAAACTCGCACCCAAAGCCAAATTAATACTCTGTAAATACTGAATATCACGTGCAAAACCAAATGTTCTAGCCCGTGCTATCTCTTCTAAGAAAGGTTTTGTACCAAAAGAGTACGATTGAGACTGCTGACCAATAACGGGATGTTCAAAATCAATTTCAAAATTAAAAGTGACTTTATTGCTTGGTTCAACCCTTACAAATTTATCACCATCACGGACTTCAACTGTTTTCTTAATCCGAATTACTTCTTTAGGAACATCTTGTTCTGTAATTCCAGCTTCATCTAAAAGCAAACAAAAAGAAGCAGCAGAACCATCCATAATTGGCATTTCATTGCCATCTACTATCACACGTATGTTGTCTATTCCATAGGCATACACGGCAGAGAGAAAATGTTCAATGGTCGAAATTGTACCATTTTCATTAGAGGTTGTTTTTTTGCCCCCAATAACAGTCGCCATTTGTGTGTCAACCACCACAGAAGGAGACAGAGGAATGCTCAAAGCTAAATCTTCACGATAAAAGATAATACCAGCATTAGTACCTAAAGGTTCAAGGCGTAACTTAATTGGTTCACCTTTATGTAAACCAATTCCAATAACTTCAACAGCTTGACTAATAGTTCGTTGATTCATTCTTACATTCCTTATCTATTTTTATTAAGTATATTATAACACAATTGTGTACCCATTGTACTTTGTGACTTTTCGCTTCATGTTCATTTCTTTAATAATTTACTCATAGTACTTAAATTAGTTACCAAATACCTACTATAATTAATTTCTAGTAATTTTATACCATAAATTATCATGACAATAGGTAGTTTTTAATTTATGATGTTATATTCCTCTCAAAATTATCTTAAATTCAAGCCATGGAGAAAAATATGAAGACACATAACGATTTAACAACCGAAGAAATAAGAGTCATCGAAAACAAAGGAACAGAAATGCCTTTCTCTGGAAAATATGATAAATTTTATGAAGCTGGAATTTATCATTGTAAAAAGTGTAATAGTCCACTTTTTAATTCACAAGATAAATTTGATTCAGGTTCAGGTTGGCCAAGTTTTGATGATGCCATTAAAAATGCTGTTAAAACCATTCCTGATGCAGATGGAAGTCGCGTAGAAATTGTTTGTGCCAACTGTGGAGGTCACTTAGGTCATATTTTCATGGGAGAACAACTCACCCCTAAAAGTAGACGACACTGTGTGAACTCTGTTTCTCTAGATTTTCAATCCCTTGATAATAATAAGCAATATAAAAAATCTTATTTTTCTTCAGGGTGTTTTTGGGGTACAGAGTACTGGTTCCAAAAAGCAAAAGGAGTGATCAATGTTGACTCTGGCTACATGGGTGGTCATACCATTAACCCAAAATACAGAGAAGTTTGTGGAAAACAAACAGGTCACCTAGAAACCGTTGAAGTAACCTATGACACGAAAATCATCTCTTTTGAGAGCCTCTGTAAACTCTTTTTTGAAACCCATGACCCTGAACAAACCAATGGTCAAGGGCCAGACATTGGTCCACAGTATCTTTCGGCTATTTTTACCAATGACATGGAAGAAGAGATGATTGTCACCAAACTCATTAAAGAACTCGAAGAAAAAGGCATGTTCATAGCGACTATGATTAAAGATGCCAATGCACATATTTTTTACAAAGCTGAAGAAGAGCATCAAAATTATTATAAACTTAGAAATGCTACACCTTATTGTCATGCCTATACCAAACGTTTTTAATTTATGCTAAAATTATGCTTATATAAAATAATAGGCATAATTTAACATGATAAATTTTTTTTCAAATTTTTTTAAGAAACAAGCTACTCTAAAAACTAACCTAACCATTACCTCATCCAACGGTTTTCATTTACGTCCTATTGCTAAATTTGTCAATGAAGTTAAAAAATTTGAAACTTCTGTTAGCATTGAAGCAAAAGGGCAAACCCTAATAGCCACCCAAGTTCCCAACCTACTTGCACTCTCACTGGAAAAAGATGAAAGCTTTACTTTAATTTGTTCAGGAAAAGAAGCTGAAGAAACTTCCCTGCATCTCTCCTCTTTTTTTAGAGACCTTATGAATAATGATAAAACAGAAAATACCATAACAGAAAGAATTGAGCATTATGAAGCCAAAAGTATCCAAGGTCAAACCGTAGGGAAAGGAATAGCACTTGCCTCACTTGCCCTTTTAAATC
>CACVAZ010000007.1:1615-10355 GCA_902727995.1 uncultured Sulfurovum sp. | reverse complement strand
TGGCAAGATGGTGTTCCATTTATTGATTCCATGCCAAAAATCAAAAACCTAAGCGAAGTTCAAAAACTAATTGAAATCGCACAAACCAACAAACTGTAAGGAGAACACAATGAGCGAACAATTACACTATGCCCTCTTTACGGGGTGTACAGCCAAACAATCAACACCAGAATTACTCTCGTCAACACTTGCTGTGGCTGATAAGCTAGGGATTAAAATTACTGTTTTAGAAGAGGCTTCCTGTTGTGGTGCTTCTCACTTACAAGATTTTGATGAGTTCTTAGCACACGTTCTAAATGCCCGTAACATCTGTTACGCAGAGAAGTTAGGTTTAACCATGATTACCATTTGTAATACCTGTCAGCTTAACTCGCAAATGACAAAACATGCTTTAGACAAAGATCCAGAGTTAAAAGCACGTGTGAATGAGAAACTTGCTGAGGTTGGTTTAGAGTACAAGGGTACATCTGAAATCAAGCACTATTTATATGCGATTATTGATGAGTATGGACTAGATAATGTAAAAGAAAAAGTAACAACCCCTCTTTCTGCTTTTAACATTGCACCATTCTACGGCTGTCACAACATCAGACCATCTGAGCTTCATGGTTCGACCAATGGAAATGAAAACTCCTACAATCCTACCTCACTTGACAGCTTAATTGATGCACTTGAAGGTAACCCTGTAAACTACGCACATAAAAATAAATGTTGTGGTTTCCACGTTGAGCTACAAGCCAACCATACTTCAGAAGTACTAGCTGGTAATGCCATGGTAGATGCCATCGACAACAACGCCGACATGATGGTAACCCCATGTCCACTCTGTCACCTTAAAATGGATACTTACCAAGACTCTGTAGGTAAAGTAGTTGGGCGTGATATTGCTTTACCTGTGTTACACATGCCACAAATGGTTGCTTTGGCTCTTGGTTGTACTGAATCGGAGATTGGATTGAAGTTTCATGTTCAGAAGGCTAAACAGATTTTTTCTGAGGCTCAGCCTGTGTAAATAGTTATTTTTGTTGGAAATAAATTTCCAACAAAATCTATTTAGTTTCTTCTTTGTTTTAAATATCTACTAAAGTATTTAAACACTATTTCAAATTATCCTTAGGATTATACAAGTCCCAATACGTATCAAGGGCTTCATCTATCTGTGTATCATTTAACTCACTTGTATTTTTTACTGAAAAATTTTGAATAAAAGCACTCCCTATTAAGGAGTTCTTTTCAGTTGGGTTTTGCAAGTACTCTTTGAGTGAAACTTTAAAACTAAGCTCGACACTATAGGTTTTTAAATAAACCATAAACATCTTTTCTAGCGATGCTGGTTGATATTTATGACATTTGACACATACATCTTTGTAAACACTACTTTTAGCGTCTAAACCCCATGTTAAAAAAATCAATAACATTATTTTACGCATCTATTGTTCCTTTGAGAAAGTCTACTCTGATGATTGTTCCTTGATTTAAAACCGACTTCACACTAATATGTAAATCATACTCGGTAATAATACTTTTTACAATGTTAAGTCCAATTCCAAAACCACCTTCTGAAGCATTAAAACGTGTGTAACGTTCAAAAATATCATTAACTTCTTTGGCTTCAATTCCTATGCCTGTGTCTTGTACTGAAAGATACTGTTTTCGGAGTACAATTGAAATAGTGCCATATCGTTTGTTGTATTTAATGGCATTTGAAATTAAATTGTCTAAAACTCTGGCAATTTTAATAGAATCAATAAAAAGTGCTGAATCTTTTAAATCTAAAGTAAAGGTAATTTTTTTGGAACCTGCTAAAATAGCAAAGTATTCTACTCGGTCTTGAATAAGCTGTTTTAAGTCTACCCATTCATCTTTTGATTTTCGGTTATGGCTCAAAGTTAGGTAAGTTAAATCTTGATATAAATGCGAAACTGTCTTCGCTGCAATGTTGATACGTACTAATTTTTTCTCATTTTTTTCACCCATTGTACTTTTATCCATCATTTCTATGTTGGCTAAAATAGCAGAAATAGGGGTATTTAACTCGTGGGTTGTGTCTTTTATAAAATCATCTAAAAGCGTAATAGAATCTCGCATCGGTCGTAAGAAAACACCCACAAAAAAGAAACCAAAAATTGCCAGTACAAATAAAGTCAAGGTCCCATAAATGATGATATCTTTAATGACATTATCTCTCCATAAAAAATCTTCATCTACCTCAATAAAAAGGTATTTAGCCCCTAAGTAGTAGTTATCATCTAAAGGTTTTAAAAAGTGTATGGTCTCTTCAATACGATAAATATCTCTACCAAAATGTTTGGGTTTGTGTTTCATAAGAGAGAAAATTTTCTCACCAGAGAGGTCATGAATAGCAGAGCGAAACTTAGCATTTCTTGGGTAAGTCACACTTTGGGGGTATTGATCATTATGAAATTTTTTAATGGCTTTATATTGCTCATCAGCATACTTAGAAAGTAATGCTCGTTTCTTAGAAAACATTAACTCTTCTTGACTTTTATAGTGAAGCATTCCTAAGAGAAGTAAAAGGAGTGTTACAAGGGTAATGTAAAGTATTAGGAAGCGAAGTAAAGAACGGCATTCGCTATTTCGATGTAAATTTATACCCTTGCTTTTTGATACTAACAATTCTGTCCTTACCTATGATTTTACGAATATTTTTAATGTAGGTACGTAAAGCTGTGTCACTTGGGTCTTCATCATAATCCCACAACTCTTTGTAAATTCTTTCATGCGAAAGTACCTCATCTTGCTGTTTCATGAAAAGTTTAAAAAGTGCTGATTCTTTGTTTCCTAAGGTTTCAGCTACCCCATTGACAAGAAGTTCATTTGACTTCGTATTATATGCAATGTTATCACCAAGCTCTATAAGCTCTTTAGCCTCATGAAAGAAACCACGTCGAAGTAATGTCTCTACACGAATTGCTAACTCTTTAAGTACAAAAGGTTTTCGAATGTAATCATCACACCCCGACTGAAAACCTCTCTCTAAATCATCTACACCATCCAAAGAAGTAATAAAAATAGAAGGGGCAACCACCTCATTTTCTCTAGCCTCTTTAAGCAGTGTAAATCCATCTATTCCAGGCGTATTGACATCTAAAAGTAAAAGATCAAATTTTGACTCATATAAAGCATCTTGTGCTTCATAACCATCATAAGTACTTGTTACATCGTAGTTTAACTCTTCAAGAAATTCGGTCACTGTTTCATTAAGATTTGCATCATCTTCGAGCAGTAATATTTTTGCATTTGCCATACTAATTCTTCCTTAGGTAAACCGTGTTGCCCATCTAATAAGCTCTTCTTTAGTCAATGAACCTGTATTCGTACCAATTTCTTCACCATCTTTAAACATGAGTATGGTTGGAATACTTTGTATGCCATACAAAGCACCTAAACCTTGATTTGTCTCTGTATTTACTTTTAAAAATTGTACTTTTAAAGACATCTCTTTACTTGCTGCTTCGTAAGCTGGTGTCATTTGAACACAAGGGCCACACCAAGGTGCCCAAAAATCTACCATAACAGGAATCTCACTGTTTACCAAAATATGAAGCATCTCAGTTCTATTTACATCTAAAGGTTTCTGATCTAGCATTGATGCTTTACATTGTCCACAGTTAGCCTTGGCATATGTCTCTTTTTTAGGTATATTATTTACTTTTCCACAAGAGGGGCAAACAACTTTTACATTCATTTTAAGCTTCCTTTTTACATCGTTAGCAGCATTATATCCCATTTAGATTAATGAATTGTCAATAAATTGTGAGAATTTCAAAAAGTTATATTATGATAGCTCATGAAAAAAATAGCCAATTCTTTTCTCTTTCTTATATTTTTTCCTCTCTTAAGTGTACTTGTATACTTTTTCATAGCCTATATTTTTACCCTATTCCCCCAAAAAAGGGGAGAGTATTATTTAAAAGATAGCAAAGAAATACACATACTTTACAACGAAATGCACTCTGACATTGTTTTTAATATTCAAGACCTAAACATCTCAAATTTTCCTCACTTTGAAAACAAGAAAACTGGCTACCTCGCTTTTGGTTGGGGAGATAAAGAAACCTATTTAAATACACCTAACATTGCTAACCTTAAAATCTCAACATCGCTAAAAGCACTTTTCATGAACACCTCAGCACTCATGCATGTAAGTTATATGCCAAACATTGATTATTTTAAAAATTTAAAAACCATTAAACTTTCTTTGGAGCAACATCAACATTTAAAAGTTTCCATCTTAAAAAGTTTTAATTTTAGAGGAAAGATTTATAAAGGCTATGAAAGAGAAGATATTTTTTATACAGCTAACGCTTCTTATAACCTCATAAACACTTGTAATACTTGGAGTGGAGATAGATTACGTGAGTTAAATATAAGCATGCCCTATTGGACACCTTTTTCATGGTCTGTAGTTAATGCAATTCCATAAATCTTAAAATTTCAAAAATTACTTTCTTAGGGCTTTCTTCATTGGGCATATGTCCAACGTTAGGAAAGATTTTTAGTTGACTTGTTTTGATATCTCGATGAAGTTTATATGCTTTATTAACACGAATGGAAACATCTTCTTTTCCCCAGAGTATTAATGTGGGTAAATCTATCTCTTTATAACGTCTTTGCATTATGTTAATGTCATCTGGAATAAGCTGTTCTACAGTTTCTAAGTAAACATATTTAGCCAAAGGAGTAGAAAGAATAGAACTTGCATAAGCTGTACTCTCTTTAGAGATTAAATCATTATTATAAAAAGCAAAGCGATAAGCCTCTTCTGCCATCCAATCATTTGAAATAAAATGAATGCCCAAATAACCAATAACGGGTTGATTTAGTGTTTTTAACATGGAAGGTAAATTTTGTTTGTAAGACATTGTGTTAATCAAAACCAATCTACTGATATTTGGCTCTATAAGTTTATCTTTTTGCATCAGTGCCAAAACCAAAGCAACCCCACCTCCAAAGGAACGACCAACAAGAGTTAAGTCATCTAATTTTTTCTTTTTAATAAAACTTGCAACTTCTCTAGCTTGATCATAAACAGAGTAAGCATGATCTGCAAGTTTTGGAGATTTTCCAAAACCTTTTAAGTCCAAAAGCACTAAATAATACTTTTTCGACAAAGCAGGAACCATAAAACGCCAAGTCTCTTTGCTTTCTCCAAAACCGTGTAAAAAAAGTAAAGTTTTATTTTTTGGGTTTCCATATTCAAAATAAACCAAATTACTAGTATGCATTTTTTCTTTTAAAATACGCTCTTGCCATGTCACAGGTTTTTTCATTGAACAAGCTGTAAAGAGTACTAAGACCATCAAAAATAAAATATTTTTATACATAATAAGATTATAACTGAACTCTAGTATAATACTTACTATGATAAAAAAATTAAATATCGTCAATGGCGACACAGGTATTGACATTATAAAAAAAGCTGAAATAGCTGGAGACTTTCTTCCTTGGCGAGACTTTTTACATGAAGGTCCTGTACCAGCTGGATTATCGCTAGAAGTACTTTCCAAAATACGTGCAAAATTTATTTCAGATTATGGTTTAGGTGATTTTAAAACTATAAAAAAAGAGTTTAGAGAACGCAACCAAAAACTAAATACTTATAAACTTTATCAGAAAGTTACTCTTTGGTTTGAACATGACCTTTATGACCAATTACAACTGCTACAAATCCTCGAATGGTTTTCAAAACAAGATTTAGAAAAAACAAACTTGACCCTCATCTGTACCAACAACTATTTAGGCGAGTCTTCTCCTCAACAAATTAAAAAACTTTTACAATATGAGACACCTATTCTCGATGAGCATCTTCAATTAGCTCAAAAAGCATGGTCTGCTTTTTGCAGTGAAACCCCAAAGAAGTGGGCTGAACTTTTAGATGAGCCTACAGCACTTCTCCCTTTTTTAGATTCTGCTGTTTACCGAATGTTACAAGAATACCCTAGTACGACTCATGGTCTTTCACGTACAGCTCACCAAGCACTGCTCATCATCTCCAATGGTATTAATGAACGTGTTGATATCTTTACCAAATACCAAAGTTTTGAAGAACGAAAATTCATGGGTGATGTGATATTTTGGAAAATATTAGAGGAGTTCAAAATACATAATGTTATTGAAGAAAAAGAAGAAAGATTTAATATTACCCCTTTAGGTAAAAAACTTCTTGATGGTGAAAAAAACTGGCTAAGTATTGCGACGATTCAACGCTCTATTGGAGGAGTCAATCTAAGTCAAGAAAACCTATGGTGTTGGGACATTAAAAATAAAAACATTAAAAAGTACTACTATTCAAAATCCTTAGAGAGCCTCTTAAGAGTAAAATAACTGTTCCAACTTTTGAAATGCCTCTTTTTTTTCATAAATCTTTACATGCTTAATGCTATGTTCATCAAAATGAGCATAGAGTTTTTCATCATGCTCTTCTAGCCTTTCTTTATAATATCTAAGTGCTTTCTTTGACAAGGTCTTATTTATGCTAGAGTTTGTCAATGGATTAACTAAAGCCATATCAGAACCTACACTTGGATTCTCTTCCCATTTATCTCGAAGCATAATGACACAAAGTTCATGTTTTTGAGCCAAAATAGACAAGTCTATTTCATCTAAAAAGTCCCCTACTAAAAAAAACAAGCTCTTTGGCGCTTCTATATTTAAAAGTTTCTTTTGTATTTTGTCATATTCTAGTGCTAAACCCAAAGGGTCTATGCTAAAAAACTCATTTAATATCATTTCTAAACGTTCTACATTTTTAAAGGCTTCAAAACTCTTAAATTCTGAACCCATAAAAAAAGAAGTTTGCAAAAGATTATTACTATAAATAGCAGAATAAGCCAAAGTAGCTAATATATGGCTAAAAAGCTCATGTTTTTTACCTATGATGGCTCTTCCATCAACCAACATGGCAACATTGACTAAAAGCTCTCGTTCTTCATGCATTTTTTTAACATAAAGCTCATTGGCTTTTGCAGAATTTATCCAAGAAATATGCCGAATATCATCCGAGCTCTCATAAGTCCTAAGTTCTGAAAAATCATAACCTTGACCTAAAATTTTAGAAAAGTTAGAACCTTGAAGATAAGTATAAACATCCTCTTTAGCTCGAAGTACTAAGGTTTCAAGCTTATCCATTAGGGAATTTCAACTCGCTCAATAATACTTTTTAAAACCTCATCAGCACTCACACCTTTGGCACGTGCTGTGTATGATAATCCTATACGATGTCGTAACACAGGGTAAGCCATCACCAATACATCAACAGGCGAAACAAAAGACTTCCCTTTCAAGTAAGCATGTGCCTTGGAAGCTTTATACAAATCAATGGAAGCTCTCGGACTAACCCCATGTTTAAGTTCTGCATTCTCTTCTCTTGTCGCACGAACTAAGGTGACAATGTATTTTTCAACCTCTGAATCCATATGTAATGCGTTTATCTCTTTTCTAATAAGTACTAACTCATCGACAGAGCAAATAACCGTAACAAGTTCTGAACTTTTCATAGCAATACGTCGCATTATCTCCAACTCATCTTCTTCAGAGTTATGTTCAACTCTAAGCTTCATCATAAACCGATCAAGTTGGGCTTCAGGTAAACGGTAAACTCCTTCTTGTTCTAATGGATTCTGAGTTGC
Source organism: uncultured Sulfurovum sp. (assembly GCA_902727995.1). GTDB lineage: Bacteria > Campylobacterota > Campylobacteria > Campylobacterales > Sulfurovaceae > UBA1140. The sequence goes on along the minus strand of CACVAZ010000007.1, from coordinate 2,703 downwards.
CATCACCATAAAAGGATGAGGAAGATCAAAACTCTCAGAACCTATGGTTACTTGACGTTCTTGCATGGCTTCAAGTAAAGCAGACTGGACTTTTGAAGGACTACGGTTAATCTCATCAGCCAAAAGAAGTTGCGTAAAGATAGGACCTTTTTTAATCTTAAAAGAGCTATTTTTAGGGTCATAAATTTCAGCCCCTATAATATCAGAAGGCAATAAATCTGGAGTAAACTGTACTCGATGAAAGTCAAGTTCTAATGCAGAAGACAAAGCTTTAACCGTAGTCGTCTTCGCCAAACCTGGAACCCCTTCAACTAAAATATGTCCTTCACAAAAAAGTCCAATGAGTAAACCATCAACCATCTCTTCTTGACCCACTACAGCTTTAGCTATTTCTTTTTTTATGGCTTTTATTTTATTTTGCATCTATCTTGCCTCTACTAAAGATTTATAATTTTTCAACATCCAATATCTAAGAGCAATAAATTCTTTTTCTTGTTTTTTAAAATCATTCATTAACTCTTGTAAAGTTTCAGATATAGATTCATTCTTTAATTCCTTGTCACTTATAACTTTTATAAAATCATCAATAATTGTTTTTCTTTCCTCATTTAAAGCATCTCTATCTAATCCACAAGTTTCTATAATATATTTAATTCTCTCATCATCAGAAGCTATAATACCATTATTAAATCTCAGTTTAGTCAAAACACTCTCAAATTCAGGATGAATCATTTTTGGTTTTTCAATCTCTTGATAGTTTTTGCTACTTGTATGAATTTTATCTTTAAAACTCTCTTCATATTCGACTTGACTATTATCTATTTCAAAATTATTATCTTTATTTTGATTACATCTATGACAGCACCACAAAAGATTATCCCAACTATACGCCAACCAATAATATTGACTTTTAGGGCGATAATGCTCTACTGTACTAGAACACTCTTCTAAATTATTATCGCTACATTCTGTAATTTTTTTCTCACAAAAAGCACATTTCTCATTATAAATTAGTTTTAAAGATTTTTTAATGTCACTTTGTTTATATCTACTCTCATAATCTTTAACTTTCTTTTTCTCCTTTTCAG
>CACVAZ010000007.1:0-1515 GCA_902727995.1 uncultured Sulfurovum sp. | reverse complement strand
CTACATTCTGTAATTTTTTTCTCACAAAAAGCACATTTCTCATTATAAATTAGTTTTAAAGATTTTTTAATGTCACTTTGTTTATATCTACTCTCATAATCTTTAACTTTCTTTTTCTCCTTTTCAGTAGTCATGTCAAAAAGAGGAGAAGTACTTAAATTATTTGCCATTAAATTTTTAATACTATTCATGGGTTGAGATATTTGAGTCTCCCCATCCTCTTTATAAACCTTATAAAAGACTGCATCTTCACTAGCACCAAGAATCGTTGCTGTACTATGAGTAATCATAAGAAATTGAATATTTGGAAAAACTTTTCTAAGATTATAAACAAAATCATATTTCCACTTTGGATGTAGATATAAATCTACCTCATCAATTAGAACTATTGCTTTGAAATCTTCTAAATTTTTAATCTCTTTTTGATTTCCTATTAGACGTGAGACTAAATCACAAATCCATATAATACTACTTTTATAACCCTCAGACAATGTCTCAAAATCAATTTCATTATTATTCTCTTTGAAACTCACTTTTCCATTTTTATCTTTCTCTATTTTTAAATCATTAACTAAAATATACTGATTTAATTTACTAATGAAATCTTGAACGAGCTTACCTTCACGTCTTAAAAACTCTAAAGGATTTTTCAAAAATGTGGTATCTTTAAAATCACTTGTATCAAAAAGACCACTGTAACCATATTCATCAAATTTTTCACGTACCTTATTTCTATTAATCCCATAAGCAAAAACATTTTTAACATTTTTAGCACTACTATATTCATCAGAAGATTCATCTTTTACAAATAATTTCATTTCTTTTTCATCTCGAATATACTCAATAATTTGTCCTGAATACTCTTTTTTTAAAGCCAATATAATGGCTTGTAATAAAATGGTTTTACCATCTCCATTTCCACCTACAAAATATATCTCTTTTTTATCTTTTAAATTTATTATTTCTATATTTTTTATGGAGAAGTAATTTTTTATTTTTATTGCATCCAAATAAATACTATCTTCATACTGATAAACTTTGATTACTGGATACAATAAAGCTTTACTATTTTTTTGTATAAAATGCATACTTGCTTCTAATTGCCTGTGATACAATTTTATAGAAGTATCTGTATTATTATTTATAATATAGTTTAGTTTCTCATTTAATAATATTAATAGATTACTATTATTACCTTTTTTTAGTAGATTAAATTCAGAAAGATATAGCTCTATAACCTTTAAAAAATAGTTGACATCTATTTTATATTTTTCTAATTCTGCTTTAATACCTCTACTTGATATTAAACTTTGAACATCGTATAAATTCTTATTAATTTGATTTAAAAGTTGTTCATCCATTATCTATCTCAGCTCTATTAATTTTATCTTGCATCTATCTTCCATAACTAACAGGCAAATGACTTGCTTTCCATTTTGTAATGCCACCATTTAAATTAATTGCTTCGTAGCCATTATTAGACAACATATGTACAGCTTCCCTACTTCGGTTTCC
>CACVAZ010000006.1 GCA_902727995.1 uncultured Sulfurovum sp. | reverse complement strand
TCCCCAAGTAAAGCCAAAGTGAAACCTAAGCTTGATAATAAAGAACGTAAACGACTAAAAAAAGAACTAACCCTAGCACGAAGTAAAGAGAATGCTCCTCACAAAAAAGAGCTAGAATTTTGTGAAGCAAAAATTATGGAACTTGAAGTTGAGTTAGAAAATGAAAATCAGAAGCTTATAGAAGCTTCAAATACTGGAGATAATAGTATAATAATAGAAGCTTCACAAAGTGTTGGAAAACTTCAAAAAGAAGTAGATGAACTTTTTGAACGACTAGAAATAGCTTCTCATGCATTCGATGAAATTGAAAAGAAATATCTAGCTCTTTTAGATAAGTTAGAGTAAACACTGTTATAAGCCTAAATAGCTTATACTTCCATAAAAGATAAAGAGATCCTAATGTTTTTCAAAATTTTACTTATTTTATCATTCACTTTTTCACTTGCTATTTCAGAAACACTTGAAAGTGTAGACACAAAACGCAAACAAGAAATCTTAAAAAAATCTGTTAAGAACAAAACCTGTACTTTTCCAGTAACGGCAAATGAAGAGATATCAGAGAACTTTAAATATGGCTGTTTTTGTGGTAAGAATTATCCTCAAATGGAAGACAATAATAGTAGTACTAAAGATTTTAAAAAAATGAATAAAAGTCAAAGAAGTAAAGTTATTGAATCTTATCAGGCTATTGAACCTTACGATGACATAGATGCCATATGTAAGGAACATGATATTTGCTATCTTACTTACGGAAAAAGAGCAAAGATTTGTAATGATACTATTTATAATGAACTACATACCTTGGCTGATAAGTTTAAAAAAGAAAACAAAAGTCGTAATAACAAACAATGCCAACACCTTTCAAAAGACATTGCTTCAGTGTTTAAGACCATTTTTGCATCAGCTGATGATGAAGACAGTTTTATAGACTATGGAAAACTCATGTTTACTACTTCCATCACCATTGCCAATAAATTATTTCAAGAATCACTTGATAGCATGATTGCAGAGAAGCGTTATCCTGAAAAGGAACATAAATGTCGGATAGGTAATCTAAAATAAAAGATGATAAGCACAGCTTTTCCTTATCTAACACTATTAATCTTTATAGCATCACTGCTCGTTTACCTTGAACATAAAACAAAAGTTAAGCTTTTTGAATATTTACCTGCTATTGTTATTTTGTACTTTAGCGTTATGACCCTCTCAACTTTAGAACTTTGGACAAAAACAGATGAAATAACGGCTACATACAAAGCCTTTAAAAGTAACTTGCTTCCTGCTATGATATTTTTAATGCTTCTACAATCAGACATACGAAAGATTTTAAAACTGGGTAAAAAGATTTTACTTACTTTCTTTTTAGCTTCAATTTCTATCTCTATTGGTTTTATTATTATGTTTGCACTCTTACATAACTTTTTTGAAGACCAATCATGGAAAGCTTTTGGTGCTTTGTCTGGCTCTTGGATGGGGGGAACAGGAAACATGTTAGCCATTCAAGAAGCCCTTGCTTTACCTGACTCTAAAATGGCTTATGTACTGCTCATAGACAGCATAGACTATGCCATATGGGTTATGATACTTCTAGCACTTGTTCCTTTTGCAAAACAATTTAATAAGTGGACAAAAGCAGATGGTTCAGTACTGGAAACACTAAGTTTCAAGCTAGATAATAGCAAAAAAGAAAAAAACATAAACTTTCCAACACTGTTTATACTCTTAGGACTTGCCCTCATGGTTTCTCTTTTAGCCCAAAACATTGCACCTTTACTGCCTACGACAAGCTTTTTAACCACAACAACATGGATAGTACTATTGGCTACTACAGCTGGTATTCTTCTGGGAATGACTCCTTTAAGTAAAGAAGCTTCAGCTGTACCTTTAGCGAATATAATGCTTTATTTCATCATAGCATTGATTGCTTCTCGTGCTAATTTTTCAGAACTCAATGAGGCACCTCTTTATATTTTTGCAGGATTTGTCATTATTTTGATTCATGCAAGTATGATGCTCATCTTTGCAAAACTCTTTAAACTTGACCTCTTTTCTTTAGGCGTTGCTTCTTTAGCCAATATAGGAGGAGTTGCTTCAGCACCTATTTTGGCAGGAGCTTACAACAAAGCACTCATTCCAATTGGAGTTCTTATGGCAATGATGGGTTATATTGTTGGTACATTTATGGGATTTGGGGTTTCACAGGTTTTGAAAATAATTGCTGGGTAGCCATCAGATGAAACCAACATACATGATAATAAAATCAAGAAAGAAGCTTATGGAGATTAAAAAAACATTCACCGAAAAATTTAAAAACAGAACAATGCAAGGTCTTTTTTGGATTTTGCCCATTGCAGCCATACTTATGATAATTTTTTGGCTTTATGAAAAAATAGATTTAGTCGTGATTAACATTTTAAATTTAGTGGGAATCAACCCTCAAAATAATGAATTTTTATGGATAATTGGTGTTCTTGCTGTCTTTATATTCATTTTATACATTATTGGCTACCTCATCAAAACACAACTTGCCTTTTATGTTGAATCCCTTTTTCATGACATTCCTGGATTTTCAACCATTAAAGATATTATTGACATTTTTAACTCCTCTAAAGAAGGAGACAGTAAGGTATTGGTAGTTGCTATACGGGGCTTTGCCAATGAGGGGTATAACATTGGACTCATGTACTCACAAAAAGAGAGTATCATTAAAGATCATTACACCATCACCCTTTCAATGACCCCTATTCCCAACGGTGGTTATATGTTTGAAGTACATAAAGAGAATATTTTTGTTATTGAACATGCAAAATTTGATGATAACTTACAGTATTTACTCTCTATGGGGGTGAAAAGTATACGTGAAATACTCAAAGTAGAGGCAAAAAATATAGATGAAATGCAAACTTTAAGTGAATGGTTAGAAGAGCATCAAGAAGAAGCTTATTAGCTTCTTCTTTTTATAAATTAAAATAATATCTACCTAAAGCATATTGATCCATTTCAAGTTCATTTTTACGCTTAATCATAAAATGTAAATCTTTAATAAGTTCTTTATTTGCTTTAAGTTGTTTATTTGCTTTTATTTGTGCTTTTTCATAGTCTAGAATCTTTTTCTGACTCACTTTTAGTTTTTCTTTAAGTTCTTGATTCACTTTCATTTGACTCTTTTTATAGTTAAGAATCTTTTTTTGGCTCATTTTAAGCTTTGCTTTAAGCTCTTGATTTACTTTTATTTGACTCTTTTTATAATTAAGAATCTTCTTATGACTCATTTTGAGCTTTGCTTTTACTGATTTTATCTCTTTTATATGTTTACTTTCTTTACTTTTAGAAGAGTGAAATTTATTTTTTAAAAGAGTAACTTCTCGTTTAAGTGCCTCTATTTTTTGATTTTTTGATTTTTTAAAGTTCTTAACTTCCTTTAATGTTTTTATCAATATCTCATTATCATTATTTTGTTCCTTATTTGCCATGGTGACAACAGAACAAAATAGCAGTGTTAACATAATCTTTTGCATCCTATTTCCTTTTTGGTTTGCTATAAGAATTATATAACTATAGAATATAAATATTAATTAAAAAAATAACCATCTTGACAAGTTTCAATGCTTATATTAATGCAAGAGTATGAGCAAGCTAAGCTCTGTTTAAAAATAAAACATGCTTTATAAAATAAACTGTATAATTCCACAAATAAAACAGACCCTTATACAGTCTAAAAAAAGGAATACAATATGATAAACGCACTTAGAGGAATGAAAGACTTAACTTTTGAAGAGAGTGAACGATTTGTGCATATTGTTAATACAGCGACAAAAATAGCTACGAGATATGGATACAACTACATAGAAACACCTATACTTGAAGAGACAAAACTCTTTAAACGCTCTGTTGGTGAAAGCTCTGATATTGTTGGTAAAGAGATGTACCAGTTCATGGACAAAGGGGACAATGACGTTTGTATGCGTCCTGAAGGAACTGCTGGGGTAGTGCGTTCTTTTGTTCAAGCTAAACTCGACAGACGAATGAATGAAAAGTTCAAGTTTTACTATTATGGACCAATGTTTCGTTATGAACGTCCTCAAAAGGGACGCTTAAGAGAATTTCACCAATTTGGTTGTGAAAGTTTTGGCGAAGGTTCGGTGTATGAAGACTTTAGTATTATCTCTATGGTTGGGGACATTTTTAAAGAACTTGGTATTGGTTATGACCTTGAGATTAACTCACTTGGTTGTCCCGAGTGTATGCCTCCTTATCGTGAGAAACTCATTGGTTTTTTAAATGAATGTAAAGATGAACTTTGTGAAGATTGTAACCGAAGAATCGAAACAAATCCGATTCGTGTGCTGGACTGTAAAAATGAGACATGTCAATCGCTTTTAAAAGATTCTCCTAAACTCATGACAAATCTCTGCAACTCATGTGACACAGACTTTAAAAAACTAACACAACTTTTAGATGATGCTAACATTAGTTATAAAGTTGACACACACCTTGTAAGAGGTTTGGACTACTACTCTAAAACTGCCTTTGAATTTGTTTCTAATAACATTGGTTCTCAATCTGCCATTGCAGGTGGTGGACGTTATGACAAACTCGTAGAGTTTTTAGATGGTAAACCTACTCCAGCTGTTGGTTTTGCCTTGGGGATTGAGCGTATTATGGAACTGGTTCAAATGCCAGAACTTAGCCGTGATGGTTACTATTTAGGTGCTATGGATGAAGAAGCTATTGATAGCTTATTTCCTTTGGCTTCTAAAAAGAGAATGACGGACAAAGTGACTGTTGAATATGCACCTAAAAAGCTTAAAGCACATCTAAAAAATGCTGATAAAGCCAATGCTCGTTACTGTGCTGTTATAGGTGAAAATGAATTTAAAAACTCTACTATTTGGGTGAAAGATTTAGTAGAAAAAGAAGAAAAGACAATAGTACAAAATAATTTTTAATCTATGTTACCTGATTACTTAATTTAATATTAACTTTTTAAAAAAATTAAATTTTAAAACTATATTTTATATAATAACGCTACTATCTAGATAAGAGGTACTTATATGAAATCATTTAATTTTAAAATCTTAATTCCCATTACTTTTCTTTTAGCTTACTTAGGAGAATTTGCCTACAGTAATCAAATAGAAAAAAATTGTAACAATAGTAAGAGTATGAAAGTAGCGACTCTATTAGATAAAATAAAAGCTAAAAAACGTCTTGATGTTGTCATTTTAGATGCACCTGTGGTCTATTATGTTGGATCAGAAGATAATCAAGGCTTTGAATATGATTTACTCAAAGACTATACTAAGAGTATGGGCTTAGAGCTTAATTTAACCATTGTACATACCATAAAAGAAGCCTTAGAACTCACAAGACGTGGATATGGTGATTTGACAGCTGCATCACTCTCTGTTGATGAACCAAGATTAAAGGAATTTAAATTTGGGCCCTACTTCCATAGTGTTCATGAAGAACTAATTTGTCATAATAATCTATACAAACGTGATTTATTTCCTAATGAATTAAATGATTTACTCGATTTAAATATTACAGTCGGTCAAAACACTTCAGCAGAGAGAACATTAAACAAGATAAAAGCTAAAGTAGATGGATTTGAGTTTCAAACTTCAAGCAAGTTTTCAACGCAAGAACTTTTAACACAAGTATGGAAAGAAAAGCTAGATTGTACGGTAACTGATACACATATATTTTCTCTTAGCCAACGTTACTATCCTGAACTCATTTCAGTGATGAACCTAACACCAAAAGTTAATTTAGGATGGCTTCTTAGAAATGGGGATGATTCCCTCAATGAAAGTCTCTTTCGCTGGTTAAATAAATATGAACGATCTGGAAAAATGGCTGAACTACATAGTTTTTACTATGGGTTTCTCAAAATATTTGATTATTATGACACCAAAGTATTTTATAAGCGTGTTAAACAAACTTTACCTAAATATAAACAACTTTTTAAAAATGCTGGGAAAAAGTATAATATCCCATGGATTATTTTAGCTGCTCAATCTTACCAAGAGTCACACTGGAATCCCAAGGCCAAAAGTTATACAGGTGTACGAGGTATGATGATGTTAACCAATGATACAGCAAAATTATTAGGAGTTAAAAACCGTCTATCCATAAAACAAAGTATTAATGGTGGCGCTAAATATTTTAACATGATGAGAGAAAAATTTCCCAAAGGTCTAGAGGGAAAAAATCTTTGGGCATTTACCCTTGCTGCTTATAATATTGGACTAGGACATGTCTATGATGCACAAGAATTGGCTAAAAAACTTAATAAAAATCCTAACTCATGGAATGATTTAAAAAAAGTATTACCACTTTTATCTCAAAAAAAGTATTATAAAGATTTAAAATATGGTCGTGCTAGAGGAAATGAACCTGTCCATTATGTGGATGCCATTCAACACTACTATGATATTATTGTCAAAAATGAACTTGAAATCATGGCAAAAAGAGCTAAAAAATCTAATGGGTCTAAAAAGTAAAAATGAGTATAATAACTTCCATAAAATAAGTCATAAGACATTAGGGAGTTAAACATGAAATTAGGTGTAAACATAGACCATATTGCTGTCTTAAGAGAAGCACGAAAGATAGCTGATCCTAATCCCTTAGATGCATTAAGCATTGTTAAACGTGCTGGTGCTGATCAAATTACCATTCATTTACGTGAAGACCGACGACACATTCAAGACATTGATGCTTTAAATATTATCTACCACTCTTCACTACCTGTGAACCTTGAATGTGCTTTAGCAAGTGAAATCATAGACATTGTTTGTGAACTGCAACCTCATAGAGTAACCCTTGTTCCTGAAAAAAGAGAAGAAGTCACCACCGAAGGTGGCTTAGATATTTTTTCTAATGCAGAAGAACTCACCAAAACAATTAGACGACTCAAACAACATCAAATTGAAGTTTCACTCTTTATTGATCCTACCATTGACAATGTCGAGATGTCAGAAAAACTAGGGGTTGAGTGGATTGAGTTTCATACGGGTAAATATGCTAATGTGTATGCCATGCTCTATGGAAACCTAGCAAATACTCATCACAGCATAAAGGCACTAGAACTGCCTCGTTTAGAATTAAAAGAGATACTAGAACAAGAGGTTTCCAATCTACGCACCCTTTCTTGTGATGCAAAGGAACTTGGACTAAAAGTAGCTGCGGGGCATGGACTAAACTACCAAAATGTTAAAGAAATAGCTGACATAGAAACTATTGAAGAGCTTAATATTGGGCAAAGTATTATTGCCCATTCTATTTTTACAGGACTAGAACAAGCCATAGTAGATTTAAAAGAATTAATAAAATAGGAAAAAAATGAATAAAATATTGCAAATGCTAGAGCTACAACAAGAACTCAATGATGCAACCAATGGAAAAAATTGGGAAACTGGTCTCACCAAAAATAATAAAAAAATTGATTGGCAACGTTGTATCTACCTTGAAGCTGCTGAACTTATTGAATCTTACCCATGGAAGCATTGGAAAAACATAGATGCTCAACCTGATTATGCAAACATAAAGATTGAAATTGTTGATATTTGGCATTTTATCATGTCCGAAGCATTACGAGTTTACAAGATTAATAATCTAGGTTCTATCTCAGATATTGCAGCTACCATAACTTCTATGCAAAGTTTTGACGAATTCTCACAAGCCAAAAAAGGAAATCAGCTTAATCCTTATGCAGAAATTGAACTGGTAGAGAAGATGATTAAAACACTTTTTTGTAATGCTAATATTAATGAACTACTTATCTCATTTTTAAATATGTCATCAAAGTTAAATCTCAAATTACCAGAGCTTTATGAACTTTATATTGGAAAAAATATTTTAAATAAATTTAGACAAAACCATGGCTATAAAGAAGGTTCCTACATCAAAGAATGGCAAGGAAAAGAAGATAATGTTGTGATGCAAGAGATATTAGCTTCTAGAAATGATATCACTCCCCAAGCCCTTTATGATGCTTTAGAAAAATCTTATCCTAAAGCCTAAAAAAGAAACATGTTTTACGGAACATGTTTCATCAAATCTACCTTAGTTACACCAGAACCTACTGAAATTCTTTTGACCAAACGAATGGATTTAGTTTGCTTAAAACCACACTCTTTCGAACAAGAAATGGTTCCTGTCAAATAATAACTTCCAGCAGGGACACCATAGAAATTAAATTTACCTGATCTATCAGAATAGGTAAACTTTAAATAGTTGTAAAGTCTTTTATCTGTTTTTGAAAGTTTATATCCACCCAAATAACTCTCTTGATACCATTGTCTTGAATATGAGGTAACGGGGTTGAGCCAAAGTTTGATTTTTTGACCTTTTATTTTTGCTGAAGTATGAGAGTTTTCTAAATATATAGTACCAGAAACTGTACTCGATCCATTTTTTTTAAGATATTTGTACTCTCCAATAGGAAAAGAAATACGTTCCATTACTTGATTACGTGAAACTTTAACAGGCTCAGTAACAATATTTTCTTCTTCGTAAATATTTTTTCCACCTCCTAGTAAAGGAGTATTCTTAGGAACCCCAACCCTATTTCCTAAATTTGGATTTTTACTACCTTGCCCCAACAAAATCTCTTCTTTAATTTCTGGTATTATTGTGGGTGCTGTCACCACAGGCTCGGGAATAGGTCTAATATTTTCCTGATTAATAATAATTGTTCGTGGTGTACTACAAGCTGACAAGCCCCAAATACTTATGACTAACAATGAATACTTTATCGTTCCTTTTAACATCTTATCTCCTAATAAGCTCTATTTTCCTAAACAGAATTCTCCAAACATTTTATCTAAAATTTCTTCAGAATCATAGGGCTTAGAAATTGAGGAGAGTGCTGATATTGCATCTTGAAGATGATACGAAAAGAATTCTAACTCTCCACAGAGCAGTGGCTCTTTTGCTTCTAAAATAGCTGTTCTTGTTTTCTCTACAGCTTCTATTTGCCGTGTCGAAATGAGCATTAACTCTTCATCTTCTCCTATATTATTAAAAAAGTCTTCCAGCTTTTTACTTAAACGCTTAAAGTCATTTTTTGCTGATACATCAATAGTCGAAAACTGCTCTAATTTTTTTAAATCCAGTAAAGACTTTAAGTCTGATTTATTTAAAGTGACCATAATTTCTTTATCTTTGATTTTTTCGATAATTTCAACTATTTTTGCATCTTCATCATCAAAGGCTCGACTTAAATCAAAAAGAGCAATAACAATGTCGGCATCTTTTATGGATTCTAGGGAACGCTCTACTCCAATTTTTTCAATACTATCTCTAGCATCACGAATTCCTGCTGTATCTATTAGACGAATAATATGCGTACCAATCCGTACCTGCTCTTCAATGGTATCACGTGTGGTTCCTGCAATCTCAGAAACAATGGCTCTATCTGCTGATAAAAAAGCATTTAAAAGCGAACTCTTACCAACATTAGGCTTCCCTATAATCGCAACTCTAAAACCTTCTATAAGTCCTTTACGTCTATGACTTGCATCTACAATTTTTTCTATCTTTAAGACTAGTGCATCTAATTGCATCACAATACTTTCCAAAACATCTTCAGGAATATCTTCTTCTGCATAGTCAATCATCACTTCAGAGTAAGCCAGGGCTTTAAGCATTGCTTCACGACTAACATCCACAAAGTCTTTTAAATCACCCTTGAGTTGTTTGGCTAAAATTTTGGCAGCATCCACAGACTTGGCTTCAATCAGCTTTGCAATGGCTTCTGCTTTTGTTAAGTCAATTTTACCATTTAAAAAAGCACGTTTAGAAAACTCTCCAGGAAGGGCCAGTCTTGCACCATGAGCTAAAAGTGTTTCTAATATCTCTTGGGCAACAATCATTCCACCATGACATTGAAACTCAACAATGTCTTCACCAGTAAAAGAATGGGGATTTTTAAAAAAAATCATTATGGCATGGTCAATTAAGTCATCTTCTTTATTATAAAGCGAAGTCAAATGAGCATGTCTTGGAATAATGTTATTTTTATGAGAAATTATTTTAGCAAGACTAAGTGAATCTTTTCCACTTAGTCTTATAATAGAAATTGAAGAAATACCAGATGCTGTAGCAATGGCAGTAATAGTACTAGACATTAACTATTAATTCTTTAATTTTTTCTGCTATTAAAGTCGTTAATAATAATGAATTTCTTAGCATCTTTACCTGTCTTGATAGCAATGTATTTATTAGGAAACATTGCTCGGAGTTTTTCCAATGCAATCTGTACTAAAATACCATCTAAAGGTTTCGTTTTACCTTTTCCATGCTCTTTAATATGCTCAGCTATTGGCTTTAAATAACTATCAATCATTTCTTCTTGAGCTTGAATAAACTCTGCAATTTC
>CACVAZ010000005.1 GCA_902727995.1 uncultured Sulfurovum sp. | reverse complement strand
GTGATGGTATGTGTTCCAACACTCAAATCACTTTTTGAGAAATTTTGTAGAGTTGATAATTCTGTACCATCAGAGGCTGTCCAACGATAACTAGCGATAGTTCCATCACTATCAGAACCTGAACCACTAAAGCTTACAGCAGTTCCAGCATCAACTGTTTGGTCTATTCCTGCATTGGCTATTGGGGATTGGTTTACTGGTGGTGGTGTTTGTATGGTGATAATAATATCATCTCTACCACTTAACCCTCCATCATCGGTAACCGTTAAAGTGATGGTATGTGTTCCAACACTCAAATCACTTTTTGAGAAATTTTGTAGAGTTGATAATTCTGTACCATCAGAGGCTGTCCAACGATAACTAGCGATAGTTCCATCACTATCAGAACCTGAACCACTAAAGCTTACAGCAGTTCCAGCATCAACTGTTTGGTCTATTCCTGCATTGGCTATTGGAGCTTGGTTTACCAATATACCTTCTACCTTAATTTGTACATCGTCACTACTTGTTGCATTATCATCATCAGTTACAATAAGTGTAATAGTATGAGTTCCTCTAGAAAAGTTACTTTTAGTAAATGATACATTCGTACTGAGAACCACATCGTCTTCTTTCCATGTATAGGAACGGATACTTCCATCATAATCACTACTATTTGAACCATCCAATATAATACTATCTCCTTGAGTTATCGTTTGGTCTGCTCCTGCATTTGCTATAGGAAGAACATTAATCCTATCATTAATAGAACTAAGTGTAGACGTAACAGAAGCTATATTAGCATCACTTTTTATAGGAAATTCAAAAATATTTCCAGTAGCAGGAACTTTAAGAGAAGCATTAATTGCTCCTTCAATATTTGTTCCACCATCACTTATATTAACTAAAAACATATCTAAATCAATTTTATCAGGTTCAAGAAACTCTATAAGGTTAACAAGCTCTTTCATAATTTCTTCTCTATCTCTAATGAATGTAGAGAAAAGTGCTTCAGGTGCAGGAGAAATAATAATATTTGAAATTAATTCATTTAATTGAAAGTCACCAATATTCTCACTTGCATCAGTATTAATAACATTAGATAAATCTATTGCTACAATGTCTTTTTGATCTTTTAAAGAAGTTTTTAAAACTTCTGCTAAAATCAAAAGCTTTTGTAATTTTACTTTTTCTACACCTGTTGCATTCGCAATAAAAGAGGCTCCCGTAACAGGGTTAAAATCCTTAATCATGGAAGCAATAGCACTAATATCTTCACCTTTAGCTTTCTTTTCATAAGCTAAGGTAGTTAAAGGAGAAATATAGCCATAATTACCAAATGATTTCATTTCAAAACTCATTATCGTGTCATTATCATCTAATAATCCATTATTATTAGAATCAATAGTTGCTCCAGCAGGGACACTAATTGAACAAAATTCATTAAGTGCTACATCATTAAAAGTAAGTAGTCCTTTTACTCCAACAGCAATCTCACTAGAATATGTTCCAATCACCGTAGTAAAATCATTCTTGTAACAAGTCGCCGTAGCTACCGTTGCTAATTTAATAATATATCCATCAGCTGCATTTTTTTCTGTTTTTTCTGTTAAAGTTGAAGTTGATGGCTCTTCAACTGAACTTGTACTATTGTTATTATCTATAGAAGTAGTATTTCTTTCTTCGTTAGTTATTGTAATATTACCATTATCGCTAATCGAGATAGTTTTATTATTATCATCTTTAACTCCATTATGGCTTGTATTTTCAGTTGAATTAGTTTCTTTAATAATAAGTGCATCTTCTTGATTAATTTCCGTGCTATCATCAGCTCTAATAATCACCTCTTTACAATCTTCAGTTTGGTTTTGTTCACAATTATTTAGATTTTCAATCAACTGTGTTACATTTAGCTCTTGTAATCCATCTGCCATATATTCCAAATTTTTAAGCGTTGCATTAGTTGCTGTTAGATTTACTTCTTCAAGTACTGTTTGATTATAAAATATATTTTCTAATAAAATATTATCAACTACTGTTCTTACTTTAGGATTATCTACGATTTCTTGATGTTCAATATTAGTTAAAAAATTTTTATCTTTTAACGCTTGTAAAATAGAAAGCTCTTGTGATTCTTCCTCATTTAAAATTTTTGGAGGATAAGGAATCGTAACATTCTTTTCACTACTAAATAGTCCATCATCATTAATCTCCATTAAAATGTCTTTTGTTGGATCATAATTTTCTAAGATATATTGACCATTTGTACTTAGCAAGAACTTTTCCCAAATATCCTCTGAAGTATCTCCTTGTTCAATCTTCAGGGTAGCTTTTACTTCACCTATGTTACATATGCCATTACTATTATTATCTTGACAAATATTTACAACCATATTATACGGAATTCCAACAACTTGTAATAATTGTGTTAGCAATTCTTTACCTTCATCACTACTCTTACATCCCATTAAGCCTAGAACTAAGATGATAGATAACTTTAAAAACATTTTTCTCATTTTAACTATTTCCCTTGTATCGTAAATGATTAAATTGTATCAATTTTTCTGATTAATTAAGATTAAATATTATAATTAATTATTTATATATAATATTTCTTATCAAGAAAAATTATTTGACTTAAAATTTAAATATATTTTATTTTATTTTATTAAAATAACTGTATTTATTTTAACTTTCCATTTCCATAGTTTTTAAATAAATAATTCGTTACGGTGTCAGCATCTTGTACTGTAATCGGTGCTTTAAAGTGTACAATCATCTTATCTACCTTTCCTCTCCAAAAAGCTTTTGATTGTAACCCTTGATTATCAATATAACCTAAGGAGTGACACATAATACAGCTTGACTGATACGTTGCTACACCACTTGCTTTAACCATTGGAAAATCTACATAAGGAATACTAATATTCTCATCTACTTGTGCTAAAAGTGGTGCAACGGTTGCAACACTTAAAATTAATAATTTTTTCATTTTCATCCTTTATACTACTTCAACGGTAACTTCATCAATACCATTGTATTTATAGCCACCATGATTCCACTTAATGTCTTTTGCAAAGGGTTGCTCTTCTCCAATCCGATTAATGGCTTTTGTCATAATGCTTACCTTACCTTTTTGAGTTGGTTTAAAGGAAAATCTAAACGCTCTAAACGCGTAACGTCCTTTATCTCCTGAATCTAATAATGCAGGTTTCCATGTTTTTCCTTTATCGAGAGAAACTAAAACTTCTTTAATTCCATGTCCATCATCAAATGCCACGCCTCTTACTACCAAGTGGGCATCTTTAGTAACCGTTGAAGTGGAAAGAGGGTAACCAATAACTGACTTCACATTCATTTTAGTAATGGGCTTCGTTTTAGGGTATTTTTTTTCAGGTGTTTCACATTCACAGTCATTGTCAGGAACACGATAGGCTACGTCCATAAAAAATAAATGTTTATATTCTTTCGTAACCGTAATTCTTGACAGCATTTTTACCCAAGAATCTGAATAGTTTCCTGGAATAATCAAACGTAAAGGATAGCCATTTAAATAAGGTAAATCTTCTCCATTCATCTCATAGGCCAAAATAACATGGTCATCAAGGTCATCAAGTTTTAACTCACGTACAAAATTTGGTGTTTCATAATAAGCTGCTGTTTCAAGTCCATTAAAGCCTATCCATGTCGCATCTTTTTTCAGTCCTGCTTGATCAAGAACATCAGAAAGACGTACCCCTTTCCAATTTGCCGAACCCATTGCTCCTGAACCCCATTAAATTCCACCAGCTACAGGAGAAAAGGCAGAACGTGAATTTCCACCACATTGAAGTACAGCTTCAAGCTCAACTTGTTCAAACTTGGTTTTTAGGTCGTGTAAAGAGATATTTAACTCTTTTTCAACCAACCCATCAATCTTAATGCTGTAAGTATCAGGATTAATATGTGTAGGGATATTTGGCATATGCCAACGCACAAAAAATTGATCATTGAGTGTTAAACGTGAAGTAAATACCTCCCTCGGTGACTCCAAAAGTGGTGGTCTGTCCGAGTACATAATGAGTGGTCTTTTTTCAGGAAAAGCAACCATCGCAACTTCACGATTATCAATGGGTTGACCTGTCTCCTCTGCTTTAAGTACAGTACTTCCCACAGCTACTGAACCAGCTGTTACAATTGCTTTTTTAAAAAATTCTCGTCGTTCCATAAATTTCCTTTAACGATCTAATGACTATTATTTATAATAAAAAACAATAGTTTATATAAGTTAAAACAATGCGACAATAGCTCTTAATTATGACTTAAAAAAGCAATAAGTCATTACTTTTTCCCATAAAAATTATTATTAAACAAAACAACTTACGAAAACCACAAATATTATTTATTCATTACAGTTAGAAGAAAAAAAAGCTTTTCACTTTAATCCAAACTTCTAGAAAAGTACTCGTACAACCAGCACACTTTATATTTTGAACTTCAAATGTTTATGATATAAGCTAATAATTTAATTCATACAAAGATTGATTAAGGGTAAATGATCCCAAACTATTAGTATAATTATATTTTTCTGATGAAATATACAGTTTTCCTTTTCCCATATGAGTAACCCCCTCAATTTGTGCTTTTATAGGCGTTCCCCATGAAAATCTTTGTTGGCGTCCTTCAAAAAAGTTCATATCTACAAAGTCTGAAAATATCCATGTTTTAGGGGTTCCCTCATCACTGTAACCAATTAAAACTAAGGTTTTATTTTCATTATCCATACTCGCCCCTGTTACCAAAGAATTAGTGTCATAAGTATCAACTTTTTCAGCAACCTGTGTTCCTTTCTCTTTACTTAAGACATATCGATTTGTTTTTTCATCCCCATAATTTTTAGAAAAGAGATATAGCTTTGTATCATAAGCAACAAATGCTTCACAATCATAATTGGTCTTAGTATCTTGTTCAAACTCTGTTTGATTTGCATAACTAAATTCTATCACCTCAGCACTAACATCTGTTTTTGTTTTTAAATCATTTAAACTAATTTTATAGATTTTAAGGTCTTGCCGTGTACCTTTATTGTTTCCAAAATCACCAATAAAAAGATGGGTACTGTCAAAAGTTAAATCTTCCCAATCTACATTAGAGGCATTAGAGACCTTAATCGTTTTAAGAATCTTTCCACTAGAAGAATCAATCAAATAAAGTTCAGCTTTTGAACCAGAATCATTATGCCCCCATAGCTCTCCATCGATGTTCACTAAACCAGAAACTTCACTCAATTCAGAACTAAGTTCGGTCAATGTTTTAGCTTCCACATCATTTTTAATGTTTATCTCTTGAATCACATCAATTATTTTTTGCTTTTCATTTTCACCACATCCTAAAAACACTATAAGTAGCAATAAAATTAAACTTGTTTTTTTCATCTTCTATCCTTTTATTTCTTGAATCAAAAAGTATAACTTCTTTTTCATTATTTATTGCTAGATAAGAAAGAAATTGAGCTTGATGATTTATTTTAAAGATGTATAGAAAGAAAATGAATAGTAAAACAAAGTATTACTTCACAAATATATTAGGAAAGGCTTACATATTCTATTAACGAAGAATAACCCATTACTAATAAAGTTATGTAAATGCTTTTATAGTGGTACACCCAACAGGATTCGAACCTGTGACCTTCGGTACCGCAAACCGATGCTCTATCCAGCTGAGCTATGAGTGCACATATATTGTGAGGTCGAAATTATAGCAAAATAATCTATTAATTACAAGTTATTATTAACAGATTCTCTCCAGTTATCAGACTTATTTAAATTATGAAATTTTAGCACCATTTCAATTTTTGCTTTTGGAACATTCAAAGCATTTTCAATTAACATAATATCAGCACCCTCTTCATAAAGTGCAATAATCTTTTCTTTCACACTTTCAAGCTCTACTTCTCCTTTATTCTCTAAACGTTCTTCACGTTTATAGAGGTAATCTTTAAGTGCTATCACCTCTTCTTCAAGTTGTTCAATTCGTTCACTCTTTTCTTCTGCTTTCGCTTTTTCAAGTATGATATAAAATAAAATTCCTATCACTCCCACAAAGGAAAAAAGTGCAAATAAGAATTGTAATTGCTCTGTTGTCATTTAACGTACCTCCAAAATAATTAAAAATAAAAATATTATGCCCAAGTAACCATTTACCGTAAAGAAAGCTTTGTCTATTTTTTTAAAGTCTTTATTCACCAAATAATGTTCATAAGCCAACATAATAGCAGACAGTATAACGGCTAATTGTGCAAAGAGTCCTAAGTTTCTTTCAATAAGAAACAATATCCAAAAGACAATGGTTAAGGTGTGAAAAATTTTCGCAATCAACATGGTATTTTTAGCCCCATATTTAGAGGGAATAGAATGTAAACCGTTTTCCTTATCAAAATCTATGTCTTGCAAAGAGTACAACAAATCAAACCCAGCTACCCAAAAAACCACACCTGCCGACAAATAAAGTGACCAAGGAGTAATCTCAGCTAACACAGCAACTACACCTGCAATAGGTGCTAAACCAAGTGAAATACCTAAAATGATATGTGCCAGAGAAGAGAATCGTTTAAATACTGTATAAGCACCCAATATAAATAAGATAGGAAAAGAGAGCTGAAAGGCTAAAGTATTAATGAAATAGGCTACTAAAACAAAAGCTAAAGCATTAATAACAATGAATCCAAGCATTGTAGCATTCGATATACGTCCGTCAACCGAAGGTCTGTCTTTGGTTCTAGGGTTTAATATATCAATATCTCTATCTAAATATCGGTTCACACCCATGGCGAAATTTCTAGCTGTGATAGCTGCTAATATTCCCAAGAAAAAAAGTTTCCATCCAAACCAACCATCGGCTGCGATGGTCATGGCAATAAAAATAAATGGTAATGAAAAAATAGAATGTTTAAACATGACCATCTCAGCCAAATTAATTAGTTTTGTTTTTAAAGAACTTAACATAGTATAAACTCTATGGATGAGGAATTTTTAATTTAGAATTCAAGGCCCAGGCAATTCCAGCCACAAACACAGCAATAACATAGGTATTAACAATAATATCATAAGAAAAAAGTAAATAGAGTAGCCACAATAAAATAGCACCTAAGGGAGTGGGAACTCCTTCAAAGAATTTTGTTACCACACCCTCTTCTGACTTCATGTTAAACTCAATTAAACGTCTAAGCCCTGCAATAATATAGGCAATAAATACCAAGCCTAAAATAAATTGTGTTACATTAGAAGCACCTGCTGTGATGGCATAATAAAGTAAAAAAGAAGGCATCACCACAAAAGAAATAAAATCTGCATAAGAATCAACCTGAATACCAAATTCTGTAGAAAGATTATATTTTCTAGCTACTTTACCATCGGCAATATCCAATGCACCAGCAATCCAAGCTAAAATAATGGCTGTAAAAAAATCTCCATGTACGATAAAATGTATAGCAATCAGCCCTGCTGCGATATTTCCAAAAGTAATAAGGTTTGCTAAATTAAAACGGTTGTCTTTGTCAAATAACATTTTTTCTTCTCCTAATTAAAAAAGTTATTCTACCCTATTATGTTATTATTTCAGATGACATCTTTTAAACAACTTGCCCTCATTGGTCCTACGGCTTCAGGAAAAACAGCTTTGGCAATTGAACTTGCCCATAAAAATTCTGCAAACATCTTATCTTTAGACTCTTTAGCACTCTATAAAGAGATTGATATTGCTTCTGCGAAACCCACAATTGAAGAACGAGACAATATTAAACACTATGGCATAGACGAACTCTTTCCTAATGAACCTTTTGATGTGACCACTTTTATAAAACTTTATAAAAAAGCAAAAAAAGAATCCATAGAAGAAGATAAAAACCTTATTATTGTTGGAGGTACTGGCTTTTATTTGAGTTCTTTAATTAATGGTATTTCTAATTTACCAAGAATTTCCCAAGAGGCAAAAGAGCAATCAAGAGAGCTTCTAGTAGATGTATCATCTGCCCATGATTTTTTAAATAGTTTAGACCCAGAACATATGTCTAACATTAAAAGTTCAGATGCTTATCGCATAGAAAAAATGCTTAATCTCTATTTTGAAACCAAGTTAACTCCAACAGCATATTTTAGTGCAAATCCTCCAATAGCAATTATTAGTGATGCATTACCCATATATGAGATAGAAGTAGAAAGAGAAGTATTGAGAATGCGTATTCAAAAACGTACCCAACAAATGATTGAATCAGGGCTTATAGACGAAGTATGTTATTTAGAAAAGAAGTACACAAGGCAACCAAACTGTATGAAGTCCATTGGCATAAAAGAAGTGTTGTCTTACCTAGATGGAAACTATGATAAAACAGAAATGCAAAAAAGAATCGTCATCCATACAGCCCAACTGGCTAAAAGACAACGAACTTTTAATAAATCTCAATTTCAAGATAAAACCTTGCTTCCACTTCAGAAGCTCAGAGATACCTTGATTAAATCTTAATCTTTATTACGGATTAAATACACTCCAAAAATACTAGAAAATAATAACATCAAAAATAATCCTAGTCCACCAAGTAAAGAAACGGAATCCTCACTATAAGTTTCACATTCTTCTGTTGTTGCACCAGCAACATCTGTTACGGTAATACTCACATTTGCTACAGCCGATTTGGATCCATCTTTATTTGATGCACTGTACATAATAGACCTTGGACTTCCTCTAAATCCAGCTTCTGGTGTAAAGGTTAAAATACCTGCATCATCTACAAACCATTCACCCTCACCATCTACAACCATTCTCTTTCCATCTGCACTTAGTCTGGCTGTACCATTAAAATCTGTAGGAATACGCAATTTAATAGAACCTTTATCAACATCACCTGAATCATTCTCAAGTAAATTCATCGTTACCCTTTCCCCAGGAGTAGCTGTTCGGTTATCATCACGTAGTTTAATCTCTAAGACATCAGGAATACCATTGGCATTCTCATCAGGTAAATCTCGTCCATCAACCAATGTTCCTACTGGCTCGATATACCCATCATTATTAGCATCATCACCACCGACTTCAACAACATCTAATAGACTATCTCCATCGCTATCACTGTCTCGATAGTTATTTATACCATCTTTATCAGTATCAAGCATTGCTACTCGTGTTCCTCCATTATCACTGTCTATCATATCAGCTATTCCATCAGCATCACTATCCGTTTGATTATCTAAAATACCATCTGAATTGGCATCAAGATTGGCATCCATTCCTCCCTCAACAAGATCAGAAAGTCCATCATTATCGGAATCAACATCTTGAAAATCAGGTATATCATCTTTATCAGTATCAATTAAAATAACCGTTCCAACTATATCCATTAGTCCATCATTATTTATATCCTTTGTACTATCAATCACACCATCACCATTGCCATCAAGAGTTGTAAAGTCAAAATTACTTTCCTCTAAATCTAAAATTCCATCGCCATCAGAATCTAAGTCTAATCTATCTGGAATACCATCTTTATCAGTATCGCCACCATTTAATGAAGTATTATTTTCAAGAGTATCTAAAATACCATCATTATCATCATCTAAATCATTAGCATTAGTAATTCCATCTCCATCCGTATCAGGATCAAAAAACGGTATTGTTACCATCGCTGTTTCAGACTCAAAACCTGCTTCATCTGTTGAAGTATAGTTAAATGAAATACTTACATTTCCATCATCTGGGTCAAGCGTTAACAAGGTACTGTTAAAGTCATTAAGTACTTCTCCTTCAACGACAGGAGTTCCATCATAATAAAGTGTTCCATTAGCAGGTAAATCTGTTAAAGTCACTGTTCTTGGGCTTGTTGACCCATCTTCATTCCTTGAAATATTTAAATCAGGAACACCTACACGTATATTAGTACCTGGATTCACAACCCTCATAGCTATCACATTCGAAACTGTTGGTTGCTGATTTAATCCAAAGTTTACCTCATTTACATTTCTTGTTGTTACAGGTACAATAAATGTACCATTATTAGTATGCATCCAATTATTCGGTAATATTGCTACTCTACTGTTCATCTCACTACTAAGCACAATTGTATAGTTACTATTAGGAACAATCCCCATTGAAGCATTAAATTCATAAGAACCATTACTGTCTAATGGAATAGAAGCAACCACCATATCATTAGCATCGAACAATGTTACAAAAAGAGGTAAACTAAACCCATCTGCTAAAGATTCTCCATCAATACTGCTATCACCATTACCATCTACAAAAACTTGACCTTGAATGGTCAATCCATCAAAAGGCATCACAACAGTCGCTGGTTCAGATGCCCACCCAGTCACATCTATTGAAGTATACATAAACGTTACATTTACATCTCCATTTTTTGGATCAACACTAAACTTACTTAAGTTAGCATCACTAATACTTAGATTAAGTACTACAGCTACACCATCATAATAAAGTATTCCATTACTTGGTAAAGTTGTAATATTAATAACCTTTGGTATTCCATCTTCCTTATCTGAAATTTCTAAAGTAGGTACAGTTACTTGTGTATCTTTTCCAGGATTTAATTGTAAAAGTGCTTCTTCATCTTTAGCCACAGGCTGTTCATTAATTCCAAAGTT
>CACVAZ010000004.1 GCA_902727995.1 uncultured Sulfurovum sp. | reverse complement strand
GATGTAACACTGCTAGAAGCCAAAGAGTTAGCCATGGAAAAAGTAGCAACCATTGTAGACTCAGGTGTGCCAACTCCTGGACTTGATTATGGCTATGCCAGTAAAGAATTTATGAAACTTTATAATAGTATGGATTTAATTGTGGCTAAAGGCATGGGAAATTATGAGTGTTTGGAAGGGGTGAAAGATAAAAGAATTTTTCATCTTTTTAAAGTGAAGTGTGATGTGGTCTCTAGAGATGTTGGAGCAGGGTTAGGTTCACTCATATTTATGCAAAACAAGGTTTAAATCCTTATATTTCATATCATGTTAGATATTCTAAATATTTTCTTGATATGATATAAAAACTAAAAAACAACAGGAATACGAATGAAAAAAATCTATGCACCATGGGAAAAAGCTTTTAAAAAGGTTTCTACGCCCTTTGAACACTTCTTACATGCACAAACAACAACAGGTTTAATCCTAATCTTTATGACTATTCTTGCTCTTATTTTGGCGAATTCTCCATTGGCTGAAAGCTATGCCCATTTTTTTCATACAAGAATAGACTTAGATGTTGGTTCATGGGAACTGGCTCATACCATTCATCATTGGATTAATGATGGCTTGATGGCAATTTTCTTTTTTATTATTGGCTTAGAAATAAAAAGAGAAGTATTAGTGGGAGAACTTTCAAACATTAAAGTAGCCATTTTACCTATTTTGGCTGCCGTTGGGGGGATGCTGTTTCCTGCGTTGATTTATTTTTCCATAAATGCAGGTACAGAAGGTGCTAATGGATGGGGAATTCCTATGGCAACGGACATTGCTTTTGCCATTTCTGCCTTGGTTCTTTTAGGTAAGCGTGTGCCTACAGCCTTGGTAACTTTTTTAGTAGCTCTTGCCATTGTTGATGACTTAGGGGCTGTTTTAGTGATTGCACTTTTTTATACCGAGCAAATTCATATGTTACCTTTGGCTTTGGCTGGGGGTGCATTTTTAATTTTAATTCTTTTTAACCGTTTTGGTATTCATATGATTTTACCTTACTTTATTGTAGGACTGCTTATGTGGTTTTTTATGTTAGAGTCAGGAGTACATGCGACCATTGCAGGGGTTATCGCTGCTTTAGCAATCCCCTCAAGACCAAAACTTGCTCCTGCAAATTTTAGGGCAGATACCAAAGTATTACTTGATGAATATGATACCTATCCTAAAGATGAAGGACATGGTCTTCATGAACGACAAAAAGCCATCTTATTAAAGATTCAAGACAGTATTAAAGCCATAGGCACACCTGCTTCAAGATTGGAACATGATTTACATCTTCCTGTTGCTTTGATTGTTATTCCTCTTTTTGCCTTAGCCAATGCAGGGATTGCCATAGACTTTAGTTCCATTGGTACTACCATTATGACTCCTGTTTCGTTGGGTATCGTGATGGGATTAATTTTAGGAAAAGTACTGGGCATCTTTGGGGTGGCATGGTTAGCCATCAAATTTAAAATCGCCGTTCTACCAAAAGGAAGTAGCATGAATCAAATCTTTGGGGTAGCTTTTCTTGCTGGTATTGGGTTTACCATGTCCATTTTTGTTGCTGATTTAGCTTTTATAGGCAATTCAGAGCTTATTTTTCAAGCCAAAGTAGGGATTTTAGCAGCTTCACTCTCTGCTGGATTATTTGGCTATTTTTGGCTTCGTTTTATAGCAAAATCAAAAGTAGAAGAGTCCTAATATAGTATAACTATGAATTACCTTTATAATAACTTTTTATTATGTTTAAGTTCAAATAAAGGGAAAGAAATATAAAATTTCCTTATTAATTTAAATTCAATTATATGAAAATTAGAAAGGATAATGATGCAAAAATTATTACAAGTACTATTTGGGCTATTGCTTATTTTAGTACTAGCATATGTTGCTTTCTTAGATGTCTCGACAAAAATAAAAGATGATCTATTAACAAAAACACAAGAGATGTTTACCCAAAACAATGTTAGAGGTGTGACTGCCAATGTCCAAGGTGAAGATTTAACTCTAAGTCGAAGCTTGGTATTGACAGGTATAGTCTTATCTGAAGTAGAGAGAGTAAGAATTATCAACCTTAGTGAAAAGATTGAAGGTGTTTGCCGTGTTGATAATCAGATTAAAATATATTCAGTAGTTCCTAAAGCTCCAATAGCTCCTCTTATTGTACCCGTACCAACGGTGATAACAACTTCTAAAATAAAAGCTTCTGAGATTAAAAATCCTAGCAAAGAAATTATTAGCAGTAGCACTCCAAAGGAGTTGCTAATCATAAAAAATAATGAAAAAAATACTTCTGAATTGATAGTAGAAAAGAAAATAGAAATAGTCCCAACCATTACAAAGACAGAGGCTAACGATTCTGTAGTAGAAACAGTAGAGAAGGTGAGCGTATTACCATCAGTACCTTCTCCTAAAATGGTTACAGCTGTTCCAACTGTACCAACAGCTGTAAAAGCCATCACTGCACCAAATGTAATAGAAATAGAAAAAATAAAATTTGAAGGAGTTAAGTAATGGGTTATTTATTAACAGAAATAGTAGTATATTTAGTAATAGCAGGTCTTATTGGATTTGCATTGGGTTGGATAGTAAAAACGGAAGTATTAAAGAAGAAAACTAAAGAAGTTAATCTAGAGGTTCAAGAAAAAACTATTGAAGAGAGTGTTGAGCTTATATATCACTCAGTTCAACCAGTATTACTTAGTGAAGTACCCGTTGGGGGGCAAGATAAACTTTCAGCTCTTAAAGGGATTGGTGCTGTATTAGAAAAGAAATTAAATGAGCTGGGTATTTACACGTATGCACAAATTTCAGTATGGACAACAGAAGAAGAAATGTGGATAAGTAATCAAATAGGATTCCCTAAAAAAGTTACTAGAGAAGAATGGGTTAAACAAGCCAACGACCTTTTAAAAGATAAATAGAAAACATGAAAACATTTGACATTATTATTATTGGGGCTGGACGTGGAAGTAACTTGGCTAAAAAAGCTGGGAAGAGGGGCAAAAAAGTTGCCATCATTGAAAAAGCAGAATTTGGTGGGACTTGCCCCAACAAAGGTTGTGTTCCTTCTAAACTTCTTATTGGTTATGCTCATGTTGCACGAAGTATTAAAGAGGCATCACGGCATTTTATTGATGCTCAAATTAACCACATTGATGTGGCTAAAATATTTGAAGAGACCAATAGACGTATTGCTAAAGTAGACGCTGCTTATCGAGGTACTTTTAATGAAAATGTAGAAACCTTTAGAGGCGTAGCTTCGTTTGTTTCAAATCATGTTGTGACTGTCAATGGAGAAGAGCTAACAGCACCTAGTATTGTCATTGCAACAGGAACACGACCTAGAAAAGCTCAACATGAAAAAGCATGGACAAGTGATGATATCTTTCCTTTAAAAGGCACCCCTCCAAAATCCATTACGGTTGTGGGAGCAGGGTTTATTGGTTGTGAATTGGTGAACTTTTTTGATGCTGTGGGCATTAAATCAAAGCTTTTAGTCCGAAATGATAAACTCCTAGAAAATGAAGACCGTGAGATATCGGCTATTTTTAAAGAAGAGTTTAGTAAAAATATTGATGTTGCTTTTAACACAAGCATTCAAAGCATTGACCATAAAGACAACTTGTTTCATTTAACTTTAGTCAATAAAGATGGCTCAATCATTACACATGAAAGCGAAGCTTTACTTTATGCCACAGGTAGAGAAGCAAATACCGATACTTTAGCCTTGGAAAACACTAATATAGAGATTAATGAACGAGGATTCATCGTTAGAGATAGCTCTTTTGAAACAACAGCCAAAGGTGTTTACGTAGTAGGCGATGCTTCAGGTGAACACATGTTACAACATGCAGCAGCAGCTGAAGTGAATCATTTGTCAAAAATTTTACTTGAAGATAGCAAAGAGGTACAGAAATTTAAGTACATGCCTCATGCTGTATTTAGCGACCCTGAAGTAGCCAGTGTGGGATTAACAGAGCAAAAAGCAGAAGCTTTAGGTCTAGAGTATGTGGTAAGCATAACTCCTTGGTTAGCTTCTGCTAAAGCTCAATCATTACGCATCAAATACCCACGAACTAAGTTTTTAATTGATCCTAATAGCTATGAAATTCTTGGCTGTCATATGATAGGACCTGAGAGTTCAACCATGATGCATCAAGTATTAAGCATTATGCACATTGAAAATGACATTCGACATTTAAAAGAGATGTTATACATTCACCCTGCATTGTCCGAAGCCTTATTACCAGCAGCCGTTCAAGCTGTTGCGAAAGTGAAAAGTTCAAACTTTTAAATCCTTCCTAGTTCATACCACTTACGCAACCATCGATCTAACGGGTACATAAATTTATAAATTGCAGGAACCACCAACAGTGTTAGTATGGTTGAACTGACCAATCCACCAATAATTGCCAATGCCATCGGTGCATTGGACTCACTACCTGCTCCTCCTCCAAAGGCTAGAGGTATCATGGCTCCTATCATGGCAAAGGTAGTCATAAGAATGGGTCTGAGTCTTTTTTCTCCAGCTTCTAAGAGGGCATCGTCGACGTTTTTTCCCTCTTTGACGGCTTTGTTGGCAAAGTCAACGACCAAAATAGCATTTTTACCGACCATTCCAAGTAACAGAATAATCCCAATCATGACAAAGAGGCTAAAGTTGTTTCCTGTTTGAGATAAGGCAACCATAATACCTGTAAAAGAGAGAGGCATGGATATCATGATAATAAATGGTTGAATTAAAGATTCATAGAGTGCTGCTAGAATCAAGTAGATAAGAATAACAGCCAAAAGAACAGCCCCAACAAAGGCTGCTCCTGTGTCTTTCATGTTCTCCACATCTCCTGTAAATCGGTAGCTATATCCCTCAGGCAGTATCTTTTTAATCTCAGTTTCTACTTCACTCATAACCGTGTCTAAACTCTCTCCAAATACCCCAGAGGTCACCATGATTTTTCGTTCTCGGTCATATCGGTTAATGGAAGCAACACTTTGGGTTTGATGAAATTCTATAAGCCCTTCTAACGAGATGAGTTCTCCTGTATTGCTATGTATTTGAAGTTTTTTAATGTCTTCGATGGAGTTTCTATATTCATCTTTAAATCTTAGGGTAATGTCAAATTGACGACCATTCTCCTCATAGTATGAGATGGCTTGGTCACTCGAATAAGCCGAAGCCAAAAGTGAAGCGATGTCATTGGCAGAGACCCCAACTCTTTGAGCAGCTTCTCTTAAGATACTAATTTGAATTTCAGGTTTTCCACTTTCGTAGTCACGGTCAATGCTCACCACTCCTTTTATGGTTTCCATTTTTGTGATGAGTTGGCTTGTGGTTTTTTCTAAAACATCTAAGTCTTCACCTGTCACTACAACTTGAATGGGAGCATTACTCGCACCTGTGTCAAAGGGAGGAACATCTTCAACGGTAATGACCATGTTGTTAACAGCTTCAAACTTTTCTCGGTAGGCTTGAACTATTTTCTCTTGAGATACCCCTTTTCTTGAAGCCACAGGCACAAGTTTTGCGTATATTTTCGCTTTGTGTAGTTCATTGGCAGCGTTGTACCCAATGGAGAGGACAGAGTACTCTATGTGTTTGTCTGCTTCCACCTCTTTAAGTAGGGGGGCAACATTTTTTTTCATTTGTGCAATGTTGGTTCCGACAGGAGCTTTAATGAACACTTGAAACTCACTGTTGTCTTCCATAGGAATGAATTCCATACCAACTTTGAGAGAAAAAGAGGCAATCAATAATCCCACCGTAGCAATAATGGTTAAGGTTTTAAAGCGAATAAGTGGCTTTAAAATGGCAACGTAGACTTTGTCCATGCCCACAAAGAAGGGTTCGGTAAAGTGAAAAAACCAACTTTGTTTGGCACTTAAAACTCTAGCACCCACCGTAGGGACAAACATAACAGCCACTAAAAATGAGATGATAATTCCAGAGGCGACAGTCATGGCAAAAGAGTTAAAAAACATTCCCACAATTCCATCCATGAAAGCCACAGGAATGAAAACAGCTAAGAGTACAGCAGAGATGGCTAAAATGGAAAAAGCAACCTCTTTAATTCCTTCAAATGAGGCTTGAAAAGGTGCCATTCCTTCTTCCATTTTTTTGGTAATGTTTTCAATAACCACAATGGCATCATCAATAAAAATACCAATGGCAAGGGTTAATCCAATAAGCGTTAGCTTGTTTAAGTCATATCCCAAAGCATCAATAATGGCAAAGGTACCAATAATGGACGTGGGAATGGCAAGTGCTGAAACAATGGATGCTGTCATGTTTCGTAAAAAGAAAAAGACAATAATAATGGCTAAAATAGAACCCAAAATAAGGTCAAAGCTAACGTTGTTGATGTTCACCATAATCTTGTCTGATTGATCTTGAAGCAGTTGCAGTTCATAGTTTTCACCTGCGAGTTGTGTGAGTTTTGGCATCACTTCTTTAACAGCTTTGATGATATTTAGAACATTCTCTCCAGAGATTTTTTTAACCTCAAGCATAACGCCTTGATTTCCGTTGTAAGATGAAAAACTTTTAGCATCGCTTAGTCCATCTTTGACCGTAGCTACATCTTTGAGTTTTACCCCTTCTTTAATGATGATGTTTTCTAAACTACTAACACTCGAAGCATCTGCTTTGGTTTTTAAAATAATCTCTTGATTGTCAGTAATGATTTTTCCCACACCCAGCTTGACATTTTGTGAGGCAATGCTGTTTTCTAGTTCTTTGGGCGTTATGCCGTATCGGTTGAGTAAAGAGGGGTCAATAAAAATCCGAATCTCTCGGTCTTGATACCCAATAATGTCAACTTCTCCCACCCCTTGAATTCTTTGTAGTTTGGGTTTTATTTTTTCATCGGCTAAACGCATCAGTCCTGTGGTATCAGCGTTTTTGGTAGCAATAAAAAGGTTAATAACTCCACCCGTAGCACCCATCTTTTTAACAATGGGTTTTTCAACGGAAGTGGGTAAGATAACACCACCAATTTTGTCACGAACATCATTGGTTGCTTCATCTAAATCTTTAAAAAGTTTAAACTGAATGGTCACGACTGAAAAGCCTTCATAACTTGTTGACATCAGTTTATCAATTCCGTCAATTCCACTTACAGCTTCTTCAAGTTTGTCGGTTACTTTGGTCTCTACCGTTGAGGCATCGGCACCATTGTACGCAGTCTGAATACTAACCACAGGAAAATCAACATTGGGGAAAAGGTTGACAGGCATGGTTTTGTAGGACATAAGCCCAAAAACAATAAACATCAGTACCCCCATTAGCGTCGTAATGGGTCGATTAATTGCAAAACTGTACATGCTTTACTCCGTTACAATCGTACCCGTCCCAAAGAGACCGACTTTTATGTTTTTAGCGTTTACTTCGGCTTTGAGTTTATGGGTTTTATTGTCAATGTTTGGGTAGACTTTAGAAATTTTACCTTCATAGTTTTTGTCACTGCCTGTCAGTTTATACTTGAAAGTATCTCCTTTTTTAACTTTGTCCCAGTATTTTTCATCAAAAGCGACAATGAGCTTAACATCATGGGTAGATTGGATTTTTAAAATGGTACGAATCATTTGACCACTGACCACATCACCCACTTCAACCAGTTTTTCATAAATTATTCCATCAAATGGTGCATAGAGTGAGGTTTTCTTCAGTAGAATCTCTTGATATTTTAGATTGGCTTTGAGTTGTGAAACGGTGGCATAGTTAACCTCTCTGTTTTGAGCAAACTTGTCAAAAGCAGAATCATCTAAAAGGTGTTTAACTTTGGATTGTCGGTTATACTCTTTTTGTGCATAATTGGCTGAGACTTGTGCTGTTTTTAGATTGGCTTTGGCAATGGCTAACATGCTACGGGTATCACTATTTTCAAGACTTACGAGTGTTTGACCTTTTTTAACAACACTGCCTATGTCAACTTTGACAGAATTGACAATACCACTAGAAGAGAGTGCTAAGTCGGCACTTTTTTGGGCTTCTACATGAAAAGTTGCGTAAACCTCTTGGGCATTTAAAAGACTTAAACTTAGAACCATTAGACTTGTGATTATTTTATTCATTGATGTACTCCTCTACATTTAATCCTAACTGAAAGTAACAGTTGGCTTTTGCCACTTCTAATGAGTTAAGGGCGATTTGGTATTGGGCTGTTGCCGTTGTTTTGTTGCTCAGTGCATCAAGGTAGGTTACGTTGTCAACAATCTTAGCTTCGAACTTCTGCTCAATCATCTGGTAAACACTTTCGCTGGCAGCCAAAGCTGTGTTGGCTGAGTTTATTTTTTCTTTGGCTGTGGCTATCTGGGCAAAGGCAATGGCTCGGTTATTGCTCTGTTCATCTTTGGCTTGGTTGATCTGCTCTTGCATGGCTTGATGTTGAATCATGAGTGCTTGTTTTTGTTTTTTAACAGCACCGTTGTCAAAAAGTTGCATGTTGACATTGAGCATAATCGTGTTTTGATGGTACATATTTTCAATCAATGGATTGCTCTGTTCACGGTAATACTCATAGACGCTGTACGTATCGGAAAGTGCTACTTGTGGTTTATAGGCTGCATCCAATGAGGTAGCTGTGTTGACAAGGGCATCAGCTGAGGCATCCATGGACTTGATGTTGTCATTGAGTTCTTCTTCGCTGCTGTTCTGTGGCTCTTGAATGCTGGCATTTCCCAAGTCATTAATGGGGCGACCTAACTTTAAAGAGAGTGATTTTTTTAATTCAAAAATATCTTGTTTGGTGGCTGTGATTTGGTAGTTGTTATTGGCATAGGTAGATTTGATTTTGTCAACTTGGTCAATGGTAGCTAGTTTAGCACGGTGAAAGGTTTCGACTCTGATTATTTGTGCTTCCAACTCTTTTTGTTCATCATAACGGGCTTGGAGTAGGGCTTCTTGATTTTTGATGTTGTAAAAGTTGTTGACAATGCTCAGTGCTAGGGCTTTTTTGTTGTAGCGTTCATCAAACTTGGAGGCTTTGAGTTCATTGGTTTTTTGTGAAATCTCTGAGCTTAATTTTCCTCCATCATAAAGGTCAATGCTAATCTGTCCATAAGCCGACAAGGTGTCTTGTGCTTGAAAAGGACTTGCTGGTGTCTGCGACGAAAACTGTCCTCCCACAACTACCTTGGGCATAAGGTATTCACTTTTCGTCGACTCCAATGACTTCGCGTTGGCTTGGCTGTTGTACTCTAGGGCTTTTATTTGATGGTTATGCGTTTGGGCATAGTTTATCAACTCTTTTAATCTATCACTTAAAAGTAGCATGGGTAATAAAACTATGACATATATAATTTTCAAATTTTCTCCTTTAAAAGTTATCTTGCTGGAAAGATACTATTTCTTAACTTAAAACCATCTTTCTAGGAAGATAGTTTTAAACTTCTCTTAGCTATAATTATTACATGAAAAAAGAACACTTAGATAACTTCTATAATAATATTGCAAAAGATGAAAAAGAAGTTTTTGGACTCTCCCTCCCCATTATGCTCATCCAAAAACATCTTTTTAATAAAGGGGCAATACTTATTCAAAATAAGTTTAACTTGCTAAATTCTGAAATGGATGTATTGGTTTCACTTTTTTTCAATGGAAAAATTTTAAGCCCAACAGACCTTTATGAGGCTACCATATTGTCTTCAGGAGGCATGACAAAAATACTAAAAAAACTTCAGGAAAAAGGCTACATAGAGAGGATTCCATCAAGTAAAGACAAAAGAAGCCTATTGGTTCAAATAACTCAAGAAGGAGAGAGGATTACAGAGGCAGGTCTTATGCTTTTTTTAAAAAAAGACACAGAAGTTTTTGGTATTTTAGAGAAAGAAGAGCAAAGAATGCTTTTTAAACTGTTAAAAAAAGTGGTCTATTCTGTGGTTGAGATGAAAAGTTTAGGATGAAGTTTTTTTTCAATAAGATTTTAAAACCATAGGCATTTGGCATCGCTACCTTTCACTTTTTTCTATGGTCTTTTGAATGGTGCTAATTCGTTGATCATGACTTGGATGCGTTGAGAAGTAATTTGGTACTTTGTGTGCATCTTTAGATAACTTTTTTATATTTTCCCATAATTTAATAGCTTCATATGGGTCATATTTTGCGTTAATCATTAGCCTAATACCTTCTCTGTCAGCTTCTTTCTCTTGTTCTCTAGCATAAGGCATCATAATACCTACATTCTTACCAGCTTCATAAGCATCTTCAAGTGCTTCCTCTAAATCGTTAGGAAGTAAATCACCAAATAACTCTTTTCCTACTTTTTGAGGAATGTTTAAAAGCTTATGTGCTTTACTTCTCATACTGCCATGTTTTAAAAGTACATGAGCCATTTCATGAGACATAATTGCAGCTAGTTGGTCATCATTTTCTATGAGAGAAAAGATACCTGTAAAAAAAAGCACTTTCCCCCCTGCAAAACAAAAAGCATTTAAAGCTTCATCTTCAACAAGAACAAACTCCCACTCATACTCTTTGTCTATATGTTTAGTAATTTCCTTACCAACTTTTTTGATTCTATTGAGTTTTGTCTTGTCTTGACTGATTATCGACTTTTTTAAAATTTTATTAAAAGTTTCTATGCCTCTCTTGGCAGTTTCTTGCTCCTCTTCACTAAGAGGGCTTCCCATATTTATACTAATGATTAAAAGAAGTAAGGTGAATATTTTTTTCATGGATTTTCCTTAAAAGGTATTACTTATATAAGTTATAAAAAAATATTATATCACAGTTGTTTCTTTAT
>CACVAZ010000003.1:6591-10818 GCA_902727995.1 uncultured Sulfurovum sp. | reverse complement strand
TTTTTAGGAAAAAGTTTGATGATGGAAAAAGATTGCAATACTTTGATAGACATAGGGTTTAAAGAAAATAGGTTTATTTATCAGTTCAAAAATATTAAAATAAGCACCACTGAACCACCATCAAGGCTTTTTGAAAAGTATGGGTATGATAAATCAGAGCTTAAAAAAGCCCCTATTATTTTAGATGTTAAAAGTAAGATTTTGGGATTGATTCAGAGGTTTTGATATTTAAAATTTTAGGGTTTCTGATGGCTTGTTGAGGTTGCTTTTGGAGGATTGAAGTTTTTTGTGAATCAATTTAGTCTTACTCATAGCATTTAAAAAGGCTAGATTAGGAAATATTAGGACTAATCAAACGCAAGTTTCTTTAGTTATAATCAAGTAAATCTATTATATAAAGTTCCTACTTGAAATTACTAACCATCGATAAACTCAAACACAAAAAAATTCTTTCTATTTCACTTCCAGCAGCATTTAACTCTTTACTGGACATGTTGCAAGTCATTACAGACCTCATAATGGTGGGGACTATTTCAGCTTTTGCTGTGGCTTCTGTAGGTCTTGGCTTACAAGCATTAATGTTTATTTTTGCTATGCTTACCTTATTACAAGTTGGAACGAATGCTTTAATTTCTCGTTTCTATGGGGCTAAGAAAATGAACCAAGGCTCACTTGCTTTAGCAACACTTTTACGTTTTGTTTTATACTTTTCAGTTCTTATGGTATCTGTTTGGTATTTTGGTGCAAATGCTTTTTATGGTTGGATGGGTGTGAGTAGTGAGGTTGTGCTGTTAGGTACTTCTTATGTGTCTATTTTAACCATCATGATACCCTTCATAATGCTGAAGTATGTGTTTGTCACAGCATTAAATGCCACAGGTGATACAACTACCCCAATGTATGTTAAAATAGTTTCCATTGTGTTAAATGTCTTTTTAAATTATGTGCTTATCTTTGGTCATTTTGGGTTTGAGGCTATGGGGGTAGCTGGTGCTGCATGGGCTACGGTAATGGTTAATATTTTAGAACTTTTTGTTTATTTTTGGCTTTACATTAAAGGAAAAACACCTTTTAAACCTTTGTGGTATTTTTCAAAAAATTTGTTAGACAGAGCATTAAAAGTTGGCTTACCTGCAACTTATGAACGTGTTTTAACGGTCTCTTCTTTTATGCTCTTTACCTCCATTATTGCTGGGTACAGTACTGAAGCTTTGGCAGGATATCAGATTGGATTGCGTATTGAAGGTTTGGCTTTTATGCCAGGGATTGGTTTTACCATTGCAGCCATGGCTTTGATGGGTCAGGGACTTGGGGCTAAAAAACCTGAACAGTCTTATGAAGATGTTCTTTTGGTTTTAAAGTATGCCATTGGCTTAATGTTTTTTCTCTCATTTTTTATGATTTTTACGCCAAAGCTAATTGTTCAGTATTTTACCAATGATGTTAAAACGATAGAAGAAGCAAGTTTATATCTTCGGATAGTTGGGCTTTCTCAGATTCCTTTGGCTTTTAATTTTGTACTCTCAGGGGCATTAAGAGGTGCTGGAGATTCGAAGCGTACTTTGCGTATTAACCTTACTTCTTTGTGGTTGGTTAGAATTATTCCTGCTTTTATTTTGTCTTGGTATCTTAACGATATTATGTGGGTTTACATTGCGATGATAAGTGATACTTTTGTCAAAGCTTTCTTTTTATGGAGAGCTTTTGACACAGGGGAGTGGAAGAAGATAAAAGTTTAGTATAGAATACTTTGGTCAATGTTTTGTAAGCCGTAATTACTGTTTTTGTAGTTGACAAGACCATTAATCATAAGGGTAATTTTTTGAATACTATTATCATTATAGTAGAAAATTTTACTCTCTATGGTTAATTCTTTTTTGAGTTGAATCTGATTAAAAGTATAAGCTTCTTGAATGACGATGGAGAGACTTTTGGGATATTTCCCCTCATCATTGATATCTAGGTAGTCAATCTTTACTCTTCCATGTTGTAAACTTGTCTCTTCTTGACAGTTTTCATAGCTTTGTTCACTACTAATTTTTTGAGAACTGGTACTTTCTTGTGATTCTCTTGAACCAGAGATGTCACAGTAGTTGGTCTCTTTAGTAAAGGAGATGAATTCTTTTTCGTTCAGTGCAGAGACATTTGTTTTAACAGCAGTCGCTATTTCTTGGGCAATACTTTTTAGTGTATTGTGGTTGGGTGCCATCACAGCCCCTTCATCGGTAGTTGTAATGGAAGTACCATCACCTAAGGTTGTAACATAGGTGGTGGGGTTGTCACCTCCCCCACCACAGCCTTGTAAGAGTATGGCTACACTTAGTAATAAAATAGATATCTTTATTAATGTTTTCATTTAAAGTCCTATTAATTTTGTCAATTTTTGTATTATACTTAAAAAATTATTAAATTATAATATAAGTTTATTTTTTAATATATTTATTAATATTTACTGATACTATAGTCTACACAAAAAATGTTGTTTATTGTATTTGAAAAATATATTAGGTTTAAAATGTCAATAAATATTAAAAAAAGTTAGAAAATATTAAAAGTATAAAAATAGGAAAAATTCCTATTTTTTGTAGATGCTTTGAAGGTGTTCTATTTTTTTACCCATATTAAGCAGGGTCATGTCAGCTAAAACCAATGCCATCATGGCTTCTGTTACGACTGAACCACGTATGGCAACACAAGGATCGTGTCTACCTTTGAGTTCAAATTTCATGGCTTCATTCGAAGTATTTACAGTATTTTGTTCTTGAAAGATAGAAGGGGTTGGTTTGAAATGTGTTTTTACCACAATGTCATCACCATTTGAAATACCACCTAGCATTCCTCCAGAATGATTAGAGGTAAAACCATTGGGGCTTATGCCATCATTGTTTTGGCTACCTTTTAAAGAGGTTGAGGCAATACCATCTCCAATTTCTACGGCTTTGGCTGCATTGATACCCATCATGGCTTCAGCTAGAATGGCGTCTAGTTTGTAGTAAAGTGGTTCTCCCAAACCAATAGGTACTCCTGTTGCAATAGTCAAAACCACACCACCTACCGAGTCATGTTTATTTTTAGCAGCTAAAATGGCTTCTTTTTGAGCTTCTTCTACTTTAGGATCTAAGGCATAGAGCAGTGAAGTTTTTGCGTGTTCAAAGTCATAGGCATCAGCTTTAATGCCATCTACTTCACAAAGTCCTGAAACAATTTCGACCTCTAAAGTTTTTAACATCAGTTTAGCAATAGCACCAGCTGCTACTCTGGCAGCTGTTTCACGTGCAGAGCTTCTTCCTCCACCACGGTAATCACGAAGTCCATATTTATGAAAGTAAGTAAAGTCAGCATGACCAGGACGAAAAAGGTCTTTGACATTGTCGTAGTCACGGCTTTTTTGATTACCATTAAAAATAATCATCATAATAGGTGTTCCAGTAGAAAAACCTTCAAAAGTACCTGAGAGTATTTCTACTTTGTCATCTTCTTTTCGAGCCGTTTCAAGTTTTGATTTTCCAGGCTTTCTTCGGTTGAGTTCAGATTGAATGAATGTTTCATCAATTTTAAGACCAGCAGGAACACCATCAACAATACACCCTAAAGCTTTTCCATGTGACTCACCAAAAGTGGTCATGGTAAAAGCTTTTCCAAAAGTATTTGACATTAGATTCCTTCTTTCAGTGTTTTTAACGCTATTTTAGCTGCTTTTTGTTGGGCTTCTTTTTTTGATTTGCCTAGGGCTGAAGCGATGATTCTGTTTTGTAACTCAACAGCAATTTCAAACTCTTTTTTATGGTCTGGACCAAATGAACGGACTAACTTATAGTTGGGTGTTTCACCAAAATCAGCTTGAGTAAGTTCTTGAAGTGTTGTTTTAAAGTCTTTTGATAAGGAGTTTAAATCAATGGACTCATACGAAGATTCAATCAGTGCAATGGCTACTTTAGCAGAAATGTCTAATCCTGATTCTAAATAGATAGCCCCAATAACAGCTTCAAAAGCATTGGAGAGTAAAGAGGGCTTGGTTCGTCCTTCATTGTTCTCTTCAGCAGTAGAGATAAGCAGTGAGTCTCCAAGGTTAATGTCAAGGGCTAATTTGGTAAAGCCTTTTTCATTCACCAATGAGGCACGAATCTTTGAAAGTATTCCTTCATCTTCTTTAGGAAATTTAGAGAAAAGGTATTCTCCTACAATTAAGTCAAGTACAGCATCACCTAAGAACTCTAGTCGCTCATT
>CACVAZ010000003.1:0-6491 GCA_902727995.1 uncultured Sulfurovum sp. | reverse complement strand
TATGATTACATTTTCTTATCTATTTGAGCAAGTTCGTTTGTACAAAAATAAAGTGTTAAAGGCAAATATTTTAGCCATTCTTTCCATTGTGGGTTGGGTTCCTATTCCTCTGTTTATTCCTTATTTGGTTGATGAAATAATTTTGAAAAAAGAGGGTTTTTTTATCCCTTTTTTAAATCATTTTATTGTTTTTGAGTCTAAAGAGTATTATTTTTTGCTTGTTTTTTTGTTAATTATCATTCTTCGTGCTGTGACCACTTGGTTCACAATTATACGTAGAGTATTGGCTAAAGAAATTACTGAAGACATTCGGTTCAATTTACGTAAGCGATTGCTTTCACATTTAAAAGAGGTTTCCATGAGTGAATATGACCGTCTAGGTTCAGGTGCTGTCTCTTCTAAAATGATGACCGATATTGATTCGGTGATGAAGTTTCTTTCTGGAAGCATTGGCAATATTGCTGTGCAAGTTTTTACGCTTATTGGCATTGCTGTTGTGTTACTTTATCTTGATTGGAAGTTGGCATTGATTATTTTAATTTTGAATCCTTTGGTGATTCGAGTTTTTATACAGGTGTTTAAAAAAGTTTCAAAATTGATGAAAGAACGTAACAAAGCCATTGGTAATTTTATGAATTCTTTAAGTGAAAGCTTAGAGCTTTTTGGTCAAATTAAAGTGCAAAATAGAGAAGGGAATTTTACAAAAAGTGTTTATGAAGATGCCTGGGAAATCCGAGAGAAAAGTTATTTATTGGAATTAAATTCAAGTAAGTCAATTAATCAATCACGTCTTTTTATTGATTATTCTAATGATTTATTTAAAATTATTGCACTCTATTTGGTTTTTTTGGGAGAAATGAGCATTGGAGAGATGTTGGCTATTTTTGTTTATGCTGGAATGATTATACCACCCATCCATATGATTATAGGGTTTGTGCAAGACTATCATGATGCTAAGGAGGGGATGGATAGGCTCAATGACATTTTACGTTTAAAAAAAGAGCCAAACTATGTGATGAAAATTAATCCTTTTGAGGGCAAAGAAACCGTCTCCATAGAATTAAAAGGAGTGCATTTTTCCTATGATGAAAACAGAGAGATACTTAAAGATTTCAGTTTAAAAATAGAAGCAGGAGAAAAGGTAGCCATTGTGGGTGAGACAGGAAGTGGGAAGAGTACTTTAGCGAATATTTTGATGGGCCTGTACCCCATTAGCCAAGGTCAAATTTTATACAATGGTAGTGAAATTAAAGAGATAGGTTATGCCGTTGTTCGTGAAAATATTGGCTTTGTGCTTCAAGCTCCTTTGATGTTTAATGCCTCTTTACGTTACAATCTTTCCTTGGGAAAAGCCTACAGTGATGAGGCGATGTTTGAAGCCTTGAAGATTGCACAGCTTTATGATTTTGTCGATGGCTTAGAAGAGAAGCTAGATACCATTGTTGGTAAAAATGGTACAAAACTCTCAGGAGGACAGCGACAACGTTTATCTATTGCTAGGGTATTGCTTGACCAGCCTAAAGTCATTATCTTTGATGAATCCACTTCATCACTTGACATGAATACGGAAGACAAGCTCTTAGAAGCACTCGATGAGTACATTAAAAACAAAACAGTGATTACCATTGCCCATCGTCAAAGTACCATTGATAAAGCTCAAAGAGTTATCATGCTTTACCCTCAAAATAAAAAACAGGAAAGATAATGAAAGCGTTAAAAAGTCTCATAGACCTAGCCAAACATAAAAACCACATTGACATGAAGCGAGGGGAAGAAAAATACATGAACCCACATTGGCATTTAGATGCCATTAAAGCTGAAGTTGAAGAGGTACGCGAAGAGTTAAGACCTAATAACATGGTTCACCTTGAAGATGAACTGTGTGATATTTTATGGGGTTGGATGATATTGGTTGAGAAGCTCAAAGAAAGTGACTATGTTGGGTCACATGAAGCGATTATTAGCCGTGCGTTAAAGAAGTATGAAGAGCGTATTTTAGCCCTTAAGGGAAATGCTGAAGATCATCTTATTTGGAAAGAGGTCAAAGCTCGACAGAAAGTGATGTTAGAAGTTGAGAAAGGAAAAAACAATGAAAATTAAATGGATGTTATTGAGTATGTTACTTTTTTGTAATTGCAGATGACATAGAGATTGGCTTTTGAAATATGATTCCTCTTTGGTTATTTGGATTTTTGTATTAAAGTAGTCATTAATTATGGTTGGAACCATAAAAATATGATAAAATATTATAGACTTAACAACAAAAAGGCTCTTGATGATACTAGAACAGCTTAGAAACTATCAGCTTAATTACCTAGATATTTTTGATTTTGAATACAAACGTTATCTTCATAAAATAGTTGACTTTGATGAAAAACTTATAGGAATAGTCGGAGCAAGAGGGGTAGGGAAAACTACTTTTTTACTTCAATACCTTTCTTCACACTCTTTACCCATAGAAAAAAAACTCTACTTTTCTGCTGATGCCTTAGACATAGAATCACTCTTTGACATTGCGTATGAGTTTCACAAAGTAGGTGGAGAACTGTTGATAATAGATGAAATTCATAAATATAAAAACTTTGAAAAAGAGTTAAAAAAGATTTATGATATGCTCAAACTTAAAGTGATTTTTTCAGGTTCATCAGCACTTCAACTTGACCACTCTAAAGGAGATTTAAGCCGAAGAGCAAGACTCTACACCATGAAAGGGCTTTCATTTAAAGAGTTCATTGAGATAAAGCAGAAGATAGAGTTACCAAGCTTTAGTTTAGATGAGATAGCTGAAAACCATACTCAAATAGCTCAACAACTTCTCAAAGAGATAAAACCTTATGAGTTTTGGAAAGAGTATTTGACCTATGGGTATTATCCATTTTATTTTGAGAATCCAAAGTCTTACCCTCTACGTTTGAAAGAGACAATCAATACAGTGATAGAAGTAGATATCCCCTCAATATTTCCTATTGAATATGAGAAGATTGTTAATCTTAAAAAGCTTGTTCGCTTGGTTTGTGAGTCACAACCTTTTCAGATTAACATTAGAGAGTTGTCGACCAATATAGGGGTTAAAGACTATCAGACACTTTATCGTTACTTGGAGTATTTGAGACGAGGGAAAATCATGAGTATTATTCGTGCTAAAAGCAAAGGTGATACGATTTTTACTAAACCTCAAAAGCTTTATCTTGGTAATACAAACTTACATTATTCTTATTGTAATAATGCTCATATTGGGACTATTCGAGAAGTGTTTTTAATGAGTATGATAGATGAAGAACTTTTAGAAATTCCTAGAAAAGGTGACTTTAGAGTAGCAGAAGAGTATCTCTTTGAAGTAGGAGGGAAAAATAAAGGTTTCAAACAAATTAAAGATATACCAAACTCTTTTGTTATTGCAGACGACATAGAGATTGGCTTTGGGAATAAGATACCTCTTTGGTTGTTTGGGTTTTTGTATTGAAAAAATAGAAATAATAAATAGCTTAAGTGATACTAATCATAGCTAAAGAAAAAACAAGCTATTTTCAAAAAAACAAATATTATAATCCAATAAATCCAAGGATAACCCATGCAAAACACAGAACAAAATATTAATACCATAAAAACACTCAATGACCTAGCACCATTAGCAGACTACTCGTTCATGGATACACTTACCCCTGATGCTAAAGCTAAAGAAAACGGGGTTGACCACGTTTCACGAGAAGTATTTTCAGGACATTATGTCCCTGTTAATCCCACACCCATAGAAAATCCAAAGTACATTGCACACAGTAAAAACTTTTTTTCTGAACTGGGTTTTGACGATAGTTTGGCTCAGTCACCTGATTTTATTGGTATGTTCTCTGGAGATATTTCAGAAGTACCAGCCCCTTTAAAAAGAACTGGTTGGGCAACGGGCTATGCCCTTTCTATTTATGGCAATGAATATTATGATCAATGTCCTTTTAGAACTGGAAATGGTTATGGTGACGGTCGTGCAGTGTCAATTTTGGAAGCTGTCATTAATGGCAAACGTTGGGAAATGCAACTTAAGGGTGGTGGTAAAACTCCTTATAACCGTGGTGCTGATGGTCGTGCTGTTTTACGTTCTAGTGTTCGTGAGTTTTTAGCTCAGGAGCATATGCATTCATTGGGCATTCCCACATCACGCTCTTTGAGTTTGTATACTTCTGTCACTGAAAAGGT
Source organism: uncultured Sulfurovum sp. (assembly GCA_902727995.1). Classification (GTDB taxonomy): domain Bacteria; phylum Campylobacterota; class Campylobacteria; order Campylobacterales; family Sulfurovaceae; genus UBA1140. The sequence goes on along the minus strand of CACVAZ010000003.1, from coordinate 2,300 downwards.
TAGTCGCCCATGGTTTAGAGAAGATTCGCATTCAAGAGACCCTGAAGTAATGATTAGCGAAGCTGTTGCCATTACAACACGAGTAGCCCCTTCGTTTATTCGTGTTGGACAGCTTGAACTTTTTGGACGACGTGCACGTAAAAATGAGCATTCAAAAGCATTAGAAGAACTCGAAATGATAGTCTTGCATTTGATTGATCGTGAATATAGTGATGAAATAGATGAAAACTTAACGCTTTCAGAAAAAGTGATAGCACTTGCGACTGCATTTCGTTCTCGTCTGACATCACTTATAGCAAACTGGATGCGTGTGGGTTACTGCCAAGGAAACTTTAACAGTGACAACTGTGCAGCTGGTGGTTATACCCTTGACTTTGGTCCTTTTGGTTTTATGGATAAGTATGACCCAAAATATCAGCCATGGACAGGTGGGGGAGAACACTTCTCTTTTTTCAATCAGCCTAATGCAGGAGAACGTAACTTTTATTCATTTTGTATGGCTTTAAAACCACTACTTGCTACTGATGACAATGCTTTAAAACAATTAAGTCAAATTCATAAAGATTTTCCAAATGTCATGAAAGAAGAGATGCAAAAGATGTGGGCTTCTAAGCTTGGACTTGAAAGGTATGATGATGCACTCTATAAAGAACTTAGAACGTTGATGATACAAACTTCAGTGGACTATACGTTGTTTTTTAGAGAACTTTCGGAATTACCTGAGGATATTTTGGCACTGACTAAAAGTTTTTATAACGACATATTAGGCAATGAACGTGCTAAGCAAAATTGGTCAACATGGTTAGAAAAATGGAGCTTAGCCATAAGTAGCAGTGACAAAGAAGAACTTTCAAAGAAAATGAAAGAGGTGAATCCAAAATATACCTTAAGAGAGTGGCATCTTGTTCCTGCTTATAAAAATGCTACTAAGGGAGATTATACACTCATAAAAGAGTTACAAGAAGTGATGAGCAATCCTTACGATAACGAGTATGTGGAACAGTCTAAAGAGATAGAAGAGAAGTATTATGCTTTGAAACCTGTCGCGTTATTTGACATTGCTGGGGTGTCTCATGTGAGTTGTTCGTCGTAAAGCATTCAATATACAATAGGAAAGAAAAAATGATAAAAAAACTGGCAATAACAGGTGGAACACATGGTAATGAATTAACAGGCGTTTACCTTGTTAAAAAGTGGAAAAAGAATCCAAAACTCATAGAACGTAGCAGTTTTGAGACTGTGACAGAACTCATGAACAAACAAGCCATTAAAGAAGTACGGCGTTACGTTGACCAAGATTTAAATAGGTCTTTTAGCTTAAGTGATTTGTCGAATGATGAACTGGAAAATCATGAAGCGAAGTTGGCAAAAGAACTCAATGAAAAGCTTGGTAAAAAAGGAAGTGATGAGGTTAAGGTAGATTTTATTGTCGATTTGCATACGACTACGGCAAACATGGGTTTATCTATTGTGGTGAGTAATGAGAGTGCGACGACATGGAGGTCAATTGCTTATCTTTGTGAGATGGAACCTGAATTGAAAGTCTATAAATGGAAAGGAGATATAGAGAATGCATTTGTTGACTCGATGGCTCCTCATGGTTTTGCCATAGAAGTAGGAGCAGTTCCACAAGGGGTGTTGAGGGCTGATTTATTTTTAAAAACAGAAGCCTTGGTTTATCATCTTTTGGATTATGTTGAAAAAGAAAATAGTGCTAAGCCATTAGAACTTCCTCATGAGCTAGAAGTGTATGAACATGAGGTGTTGGTAGATTATCCTCGTGATGAGGTTGGAGACATTGTGGCAATGGTACATAAAGAGAGACAAGACCAAGATTTTACGACCATAAAACAAGGTGACCCTCTATTTTTAACGCTTGACAATGAGACCATTGTTTATGAGGGTGAACCACGATACACACTCTTTGTGAACGAAGCAGCTTACTATGAAAAAGGCTTTGCAATGACTTTGGCTCAAAAGATAAGGGTTACGATAGAGAATAGAAAATGAATTCAAGAGAGAGTATACGTTTAATATAGGTTATAATCACGCATCTAAAACAAGGCTATACCATGTCCAAACGTCCCACACTCTTACAACATTTTCGCTCATTCGCTTACCAAAACAACATTACAGACTTTGATGTTGCCTTAGAATACTTTACCGTATTTGGTGGAACAGGATGGGATGTTGATACCTCTAAAAATGTTGATGAACTCATAAAAGAAAAAGTACTTTCTAATTATGAAGCCCTACACAAAGGTGTTGTCAACTTTACACATGGAAATGGTTTGTATCAT
>CACVAZ010000002.1 GCA_902727995.1 uncultured Sulfurovum sp. | reverse complement strand
ACTTTCGCATCATCTCTAGTAGCTGCCAATCTTGGAATCGCTACTGCTGCTAAAATACCGATAATTACGATTACAAAGATCAATTCGATCATTGTAAAACCTTTTTTTGTTTGAACGTTGTGTGTATTTGTCATAAATACTCCTTAAATATTTTATAGTTCTTTGCTTTATTATCATGAACTAGGAGTATTATAAACTAAAAAATAATATAATTTACTTAATTAAGATAATTATTTAAGAATAATTTAAAATTTCATATTTAAGACTAATTTGAACCCTTCATTTGATTTAATAATGTTGTAATTTGTTCTTCTGAATGGAACTCTTTATGAATACTTTTTAAGTAGAGTTGTAAAAGTTGGCTTATGTCATTATCTCTGTCTATGATAATTTTATTTTTTAATAAATCATTAGAAACATACTGTGCAAAGTCATCTTCTAAGTCAACTTCCAATCGTCTACTAGCTATGGTAAAAACAATCTTTTTCATATAAACCTCCTTTTTTTGTGTTATTATTATAATAACATTAAATAGCTAAAGGATTAATCATTACTTTATTGGATAAATTAATAGAGCAAGTTGAGTATATTTTAGAGAAACAAAGACTATTGGAAAAAGAAAATGAGAAACTTCAAAATGAACTTACAAAACTTAAAGAAAATCAAAATAAACCTCAATTTAATGACTATGAAGATTCTATCAGAGAGCTAAATAACCGTTTAGATAAAATACTTACATAAAACAAAGAGAATATTTACATGCCTACCTTTACCGTTAACTCTAAATACCAACCTGCAGGGGATCAACCCACAGCCATTAAAGCATTAAGCAAATCTATTAATGAGGGAAGCCAATATCAAACTTTACTAGGGGTCACAGGTTCAGGAAAAACTTATACCATGGCAAAAGTCATAGAAGCCACGAATAAACCAACCCTCATTATGACCCATAACAAAACCTTGGCTGCACAGCTCTATTCTGAATTTAGAAGTTTTTTTCCTAACAACCATGTGGAGTATTTTATTAGCTACTATGACTACTATCAGCCTGAAGCTTACATTCCTCGTCAAGATTTATTTATAGAGAAAGATTCTTCTATTAATGAAGAGTTAGAACGTCTACGTCTCTCGACTACAGCCTCTCTTCTTTCTCATGAAGATGTCATTGTCATTGCTTCTGTTTCTGCTAATTATGGTTTAGGTTCCCCAGAAGATTACAAAAGTATTGTACAAAAACTTAGCGTCGGTGAAGAATACGCACAAAAATCCTTACTATTAAAACTCGTGGAAATGGGCTACAAACGAAATGATGAGTTCTTTGACCGTGGAGACTTTAGGGTTAATGGTGAGGTTATTGATATTTATCCAGCTTATAATGAAGAGTTTGCCATACGTGTTGAGTTTTTTGGCGATGAAATAGAAGATGTCTATACCTTTAATACCCTAACAGGTGAAAAAATGGAGCATTTTAAAGAAGCTACTGTTTATGCAGCGAACCAATTTATTGTATCACAAGAGAAACTCGCCCTTGCTGTCAAAAGCATTGAAGAAGAGCTAGGAGAACGTTTGGCTTTTTATCAAAAAGAAGACCGAATGTTAGAATACAACCGACTTAAACAACGCGTTGAATTTGACTTAGAGATGATAGAAGCCACTGGCATGTGTAAAGGAATTGAAAACTATTCACGACACCTTACAGGAAAAGCTGAAGGGGAAACGCCTTTTTCTATGATGGACTATTTTGAAGCCATGCATGGTCATGATTTTTTATGTATTGTCGATGAGTCTCATGTTTCTCTTTCACAATTTAGAGGCATGTACGCAGGAGACCGAAGCCGTAAAGAAGTTTTAGTGGAACATGGATTTAGACTGCCCTCTGCTCTTGACAACAGACCTTTAATGTTTGATGAATACATCAACAAAGCCCCTTTCTTTCTTTTTGTTTCAGCCACCCCCAATGAATTAGAACTTAATCTTTCCTCTACGGTAGCAGAGCAAGTGGTACGCCCCACGGGACTACTTGATCCTCCTATTGAAGTTATTTCCTCTACCTATCAAGTTGAAAACTTATATGACAAAATGAAACCTGTCATAGAAAAAGGCGAACGTGTCTTAGTAACCGTACTGACTAAAAAAATGGCTGAAGAGTTAACCACTTATTACAACGACTTAGGCTTAAAAGCTCGGTACATGCACTCTGATCTTGATGCCATAGAAAGAAATCAAGTCATTCGTTCTTTACGTTTGGGTGAGTTTGACATTTTAGTCGGTATTAACCTTCTTAGAGAAGGACTTGACTTGCCAGAAGTGAGTTTAGTTGCTATTTTAGATGCCGATAAAGAAGGGTTTTTACGTTCTCGTACCTCACTCATTCAAACCTCAGGAAGAGCTGCACGTAACTCAAATGGACAAGTACTCATGTATGCCAATAAAATGACGGAATCTATGAAATATACCATTGATATTACCTCAAAACGTCGTGAGAAACAGTTGGCATTTAACAAAAAATATGGTATTACCCCAACAACAACGCTTCGTGAACTTGACACTGATTTAAAAGTTGAAGATGCAGGTGAGCTTTACAATAAACAGTCTAAAATGGACAAAATGCCCAAGGCTGAACGCCAACAGATGGTTAAAGCCTTAAAAGCTAAGATGTTGGTAGCTGCTAAAAGTTTAGAGTTTGAAGAAGCTGCACGGTTACGTGACCAGATTGCGAAACTTAAAAAACTCTAGAGACAATATGCTATAATACAAAAAAATTAATCAAGGCTAAAAATGAGCATAGATTTAAAATCTCCCGACCTCTATTTTAACCGTGAACTCTCATGGTTAAAGTTTAACTCACGTGTCCTTGCACAAGCAAGAAGAAAAAACTTACCCCCACTAGAACGTCTCAAATTTCTTGCTATATATGGTACAAATTTAGATGAATTTTACATGATACGTGTCGCAGGTCTAAAAACCCTTTTTAAAGCCTGTGTTCAAGAAACAGCCATTGACAAACTTACCCCAGCTGAACAACTCTATAGCATTCATAAAACGATTCATAAAGAACAAAAAATTGTCGAGTCTACTTTTGACACCATTTTAGATGATTTAAAAGAGCATAAAGTTACCATAAAATGTTTTGATGAACTTTCAGGCAAACAACAAGAAGTGATAGGAAATGAATTTTTTGAGCAAATTTATCCTGTTATTATGCCCATTGCCATTGATGCCACGCATCCTTTTCCTCACTTAAATAACTTAAGTTTTGCCCTTGCTCTTAAACTTGAAGACAAAGCAGGGAACATTAAACATGGACTTATTCGTATTCCTCGAATTTTACCACGTTTCTTAAAAGTTGAACACTGTTATGTTCCCATTGAAAATGTGGTTGATCACTTTTCAGGAGAGCTTTTTGGAGGTCTTAAAAAACTTGCGTCAACACCCTTTAGAGTAACAAGAAATGCTGACATGGAGATTGAAGAAGAAGAAGCCGATGACTTTTTAGAAATTATGGAAGAAGGCTTACGTACACGAAACCGAGGAATGCTGATTCGTCTGGAACTTCGAGAAGGGGTAGATGAAGACCTCATCAAATTTTTAACAACGCATTTAGAACTAGATTCGCATGACATATACGAGTATAAAATTCCTCTAAATCTTGGAACATTTTGGGAAATTGTGGGAGAACCTTCTCTAGCACATTTAACCTTGCCTACTTACAGTCCTAAAAATTTACCTCCTTTCTCTGAAGATAAAAACCTTTTTAAAGCCATAGAGAAACAAGATGTTCTTCTTTACCATCCTTTTGAAAGTTTTGATCCAGTCGTTCGTTTTATTCAAGAAGCAGCCAAAGACCCTGACACCCTTTCCATGAGGATGACACTCTATCGGGTTGGTCCAAACTCACCCATTGTTAAAGCACTCATTAAAGCTGCAAAAGCAGGAAAACAAGTAACCGTATTAGTGGAACTCAAAGCACGATTTGATGAAGAAAACAATTTACAGTGGGCAAGAAAACTTGAAGAGTCTGGTGCCCATGTTATTTATGGTATTAAAGGACTAAAAGTTCATGCCAAAGTCGCCCAAGTTACCAAAAGAAAAGACAAAAAGCTTCAAGCTTATGTCCATTTAGGTACAGGTAACTACAATCCTAGTACGGCACGTATTTATACGGATATCTCTTATTTTACAAGTAAACCAGAGTTTAACAATGATGTTACAAAATTTTTTCACTTCATCACAGGATTTTCAAATCACAGTGAACTAAAAACCTTAACCCTTGCCCCTGAGCATATTAAACCCAAACTGATCGCCATGATAGACCATGAAAGAAGCTACAAAGAAAAAGGGCATATTGTACTTAAAGCAAACTCTTTGGTTGACCCAGATGTCATTCAATCCCTTTATAAAGCTTCTATTGCTGGGGTGAGAATTCAGCTTATCATTCGAGGGGTTTGTGCTTTAAAACCAGGTGTAAAAAATGTGAGTGAAAATATTATGGTACATTCCATTATTGGAAAATATCTTGAACATCCAAGAATTTATGTTTTTAAACATGATGAAAATGAGTGTTATATTTCATCTGCTGATTTAATGCCAAGAAATCTTATTCGTCGTATTGAAATTTTAACTCCCATAAAAGAACCTGTTTTGGCACAAAAAATAAAACAGCTTCTAGCCCTTCAACTTCAAGATAATCAATTAAGTTGGCGTCTTAAAAGCTCTGGAGAATACAAGCAGGTAAAACAAGGTGACAATAACGCCATTAATAATCATGCGATTTTAGAAGGGTACATGACAAAAATTCATGATAAAAACCAAAAAGAGACTCCTGAATATGTAACTCAATTGGCAAAAAAAATACTGAAAGATTAACATGATAGTAAAATATAAAGAATGGACACCCCAACTTAAACAAGGGGCATGGATAGCCGAAGGTGCAACCGTCATAGGTAGAACAACGATGGGTGAAGACTCTGCTGTATGGTTTGGCTGTGTGGTACGTGGCGATGTTCATCACATTAGTATTGGTGATCGTTCCAACATACAAGACCTTTCTATGGTACATGTTACGCACCATAAAAAAGCTGATATGAGTGATGGTAACCCAACCATTATTGGCAATGATGTAACAGTGGGACACAGAGTCATGCTTCATGGTTGCACCATTGAAGATGCCTGTCTCATTGGTATGTCAGCGACCATTTTAGATGGTGCTGTCATCGGTAAAGAATCAATTGTGGGGGCAAGTTCCTTAGTCACCAAAAACAAAGTCTTTCCTCCAAGATCACTTATTATGGGAAGTCCAGCTAAAGTCATTCGGCAATTAACCCAGCTAGAAGTAGCAGAGCTTTATGCAGGAGCTGCCCGTTATGTTGCCTTTAAAAATAATTATTTATAGGAACAAAATATGCCCACAACCATTAAAAAAAGCTTACAAGATATTTTAAGTCCGATGGTCCTAAAATTTATTTTAAAAATTGGACTAGGAAGTATTGCCATTTGGATTGTTATTCTTTGGTATTTTTGGAACTCTTTTTCAAGCTTTGTTACTTCATTCCTAACATGGATACCCTGGAACTGGGCAAGAGAAAGCATTACCTATGTGGCAGCTCCTTTTCTTGCTTATACCCTTATCATTGTAACCATTGCCATTCTTACCTCACTCTACAGTGAAAATCTATTAATTGCCTTGGCAAAAAAACATTATCCAGAACGTAAAGCAATCGCTTCGCCAAGCATTCGTGGATCAATCTCTTCAACACTTAGTTCAACCCTTATTTTTGCTTTTTTATTTATTATCCTCTCTCCCTTTTTTCTCATTCCAGTGTTAGGACAAGTCCTTATGCTTTATGTTTGGTCAATTTTACTCAAAGCTCCAACTGTACATGATGTTGGAGGTTTATTTATAACAGATACAAAAGAACTTAAAGCCAAAAGAAAAAAATCAAATATAATTGCCATGATAGCTTCCTTGTTTAATTACATACCTTTACTTAATATATTTGCTCCTATATTTGCTCAAATCATGTTCTTACATCATATATTAGGAAAAAAATAAGCCTATACACAACAATAAAACACAATTTTATGCTAAACTTAAATAAAAAGGATTCTCTTATGCATAAAATGAAAAACTTAGCTCTTTTAACACTTATCTTAATATTAAGTGCTGGGTGTATACAAAAAACACAACCCATCAAGGTCAATGATTCTACTCAACTTCCAATAGTTGGAACCGAACAGCCTATCATCTATAATCCCAATCCAATTGTCTACCAACCTCCTATTATTTACCCAGAAGTCATTCAACCTATTGAAGAGCCTCCCTATGTCCCTCAAAGAACCCCCTACTTACAAGGTGCTTATGGTAATAATAATAAACTTAAACAATTTATAGCACAAATATCGAGTAAATATAATTATGATCAGTATGAACTAAATGCTATTTTTTCAACGGTCAACAGAGATACCGAGGCACTTAAAAAGTATAACGTATACAAAACAGCAAAACCAGCTTCTAAAGTCACAGAAATTGGTTCATGGGACAAATACCGTGCAAACTTCTTAACCCCTTCAAGAATTAGTAAGGGAGTAGAATTCTGGCAAGAAAATGCTCACTACTTAAATAAAGCTGCACATATCTATGGTGTAGCCCCTGAATATATTGTTGGAATTATTGGTGTAGAAACAAACTTTGGTGGATACACAGGTACACATTCTGTTCTTGATGCCTTAACTACCCTTTCAATTGAATATACAGCACGAGCTACTTTCTTTACTTCAGAACTCGAAAACTATTTATTAATGCTTAGAGATGAACAAGTAGACCCCCAAAAAATCAAAGGTTCTTACGCTGGGGCATTTGGACTCGCCCAATTCATGCCAAGTTCATTTAGAGAATATGCTATAGACTTTAATGGTGACGGACATATTAATCTTTTTAACAAAGCTGATGCCATTGGGAGTATTGCTAACTATTTCATAGGGAGAGGTAAATGGCAACCAAACCTTCCTATAACCATGCAAACCTATTATAGTAAAGCAAGATTCTATGGTTTGCCAACAGGACACAAAACAAGCTATACTCAAGCACACATGACATCATTGGGAATGAGACCAACCTCTAATTTTTCTGGCTATAAAGGAAATGTATCGCTAATTAAGCTTAGTAAATATAACAGAGATGAACTATGGTGGGGAACACCTAACTTCCGTGCCATTACACGTTACAATCCAAAAGATTATTATGCTATGGCTGTGCATCAATTATCACTGGCTATTAGACAAGCCAAATATGGACGTTAATATTAAATTGGTGCGATAGCAATCGCACCCTAGACATTTTCCAAAACTCTTTCTAGTGTATACTTCAAATCTTCATCCAACTCTAACGATTTCAACATCCATTTAATATAACCTGCATCTGACCTTGCAATGTCTTCAATCTGTTCACCCTTATACTTACCAAATTTAAAACTTAGCATGATAACAGGAGTACGAGTTAATTCTTCAAGTTTTATCATTGGATTAACACCTGCATATTTCTCTTTTACTTTAATAACCAATTCAGAAAGGAGTAACTTCATAACCAAAACATCACCAATTGCATCATGTGCTTTAATCGTGATATTATGTTTAGAAGCTTCTTCTTGCTCTTTTTTATAAAGTTCTAATGAATATCTAAAGTATTGTAAACGATGATAGCTAGATTCAGGGAAAAGGTGTTTTGAACAACGTAGCGTATCAATAAGCTTCATTGAATTTACAAAACCTTCTTTCTCTAACATCCCAAGATCAAATTTAATATTATGGGCAATCAAATAATTATTTTCATGGTTAAGTTCAAGCAAATCATTCCAAAATCGTGTTGCAGTGAAAGGTGCTTTTCCTTCTATGACATCAGGCGTAATGTTATGTACTTCCATTGCTTCAGTTTTAATGGCGACATCTGTTGAACAAAGTTCATCATAAACCTCTACATCACCTTTAGCACCAATTACCATTGCTCCTACTTGAATGATTTTATCATCAACTTGATTCCCTGTGGTCTCGGTATCAAATAAAACATATTTAATCATCTTTGCTCTCTTCTTTCTTCTTTTTGTTCTTTTTAAAGTTTTTCATATAGGCATAAAAATTTTTTAACTCTTTCATGAAGGAACTTTCTTTGACAAAATATTTTTCTTTAATTATTTTCCAATTCATTTTAATTTTTATTTTAATAGTAGAGATATAAAGCATCATATCTTGGTAAGATTTTCTCTCTTTGAGCCAATCTAGACCTAGCATTAATTTTTTATAACCCCAGTTAAACCAATGAAAACTAAGAAGTTTTTCTTTTGCAGCTTTAAACAACCAAAAAACAAAAGCTGCGATAGGAATCTTAGCGACATATAAAACCAAACCTAAAAGCATGTGACCTTGAACAAAAAAAACACCTGCTAGAAGCCCAGCAGCCTCAACAGCTAACAGTAAGGTAGAAAAAACAGCTAAAACAACATAACGATGTGTATGCTGAATTTGTACTTCCAGCTTTTGCACAATACGTAAAGATTGAATCTTATTGTAAATTGGTTGAGCAATACCCTCCCAAATTATCTCTTCAAAAAGTATAAAGAGAAAAACAAGTATAAATTGAAAAACCAATAATAATCGTTGTATAATCTTTTCTAAAAAACCCACAAAAAATCCTTTGAATTAATAACGAGATTATAACAAATATAAGTAAAGGGTCTAGTAAAAAATATAAGAAGGAAAATGGAATGAAAAAAAAGTTATGAAAATGAGAGGAAAGAACCTCTCATAGGGAGTCTGAGAAATAAAAAAGTATAAACTAAACTCCCAATAAATTTAAAGTTTTAAAGATTATTTTCTTCTAAGTTCTTTAATTCTTGCTTTTTTACCTTTAAGTGCTCTAAGGTAGAAAAGTTTTGCACGTCTAACTCGACCACGTCTAAGTACTTCAATACTTTCAATTGATTCAGAGTAAACTGGGAAAATTCTTTCAACACCAACAGAGTTAGCCCCAATTTTTCTAATCATCATAGTTTTACCTGTACCTTGACCTCTAAGTGCAATACAAAGACCTTCAAATATCTGAACTCTGGTTTTTTCACCCTCTTTAATGGTTACGTGAACTCTTAATGTATCCCCTGCTCTAAACTCAGGAATAGATTTGTTTTCTAATTGTGCTTGTTCAAAGCTTTCAATATATTTATTTCTCATGGTTTTACCTTATAAATTCATTGCTCATCTGAGCTCTTTGTGCATATCTGGTCTAAAATATTTTGTCTTACACTTAGCCATAGCACTTTTCAAGTCCGAAATTTTACCGTGATTTCCCTTTAAAAACTCTTGGGGAACTCCAATTTCATTATAGACCTTTGGCTTGGAAAAGGAAGGGGCTTCAAGAGAAGCATCTTCAAAGCTCTCTATACACAATGAGTTAGCATTACCTAACACACCTTCAACATTCCTCGCAATCGCATCACACATCATAAGAGAAGGCAATTCGCCTCCTGTTAAAATGAAATCTCCTACAGAAAATAGTTCATCTGCTTCTTCAATAAAACGTTCATCCATACCCTCATAACGTCCTGAAACAAAAACAACATGCTCTTTTAAAGCCAAGCGTTTTGCATCATTTTGTTTAAAAGGTTTTCCAACAGGTGTTGCCACAAGCACATATGCCTTTGGAGAGTTTTCTCTTATGGCTGTAATTGTGTCAAAAAGAGGCTGGGCTGTCATTAACATCCCTGCTCCTCCACCTATCATAGGTTCATCTACTTTCATGTGTTTATTCTTCGTATAATCACGAGGATTAAAAAAATCAACAAACATTAACTTACTCTCTATGGCTCTAGACAAAATAGAGTCAGAAAAGTATCCCTCAATAATCTGAGGAAAAAGTGTCACAAAACTAAATTTCAAAATAAAAATTCATTTCTAACTTGCTTCAAGTATCTCTTTAGCATCTTTAGTCAAAACAACTTGTTTTTCAACATCTGTCTCTAATACATATCTTTCAATGTATGGAACTAAAAATGTTTTAGAAAAACCTTCTTTTACCAATGCCTCATCTGTTTCAATAAACATATAGTTTACATCTGCCAAACGTTGCATTTCAGCAATTTTTCCCAGTTTTACACCATCTTCTTCAAGTTCACAATCTTCTATTTCAAACCAAAAATGTTCACCATTTTCTAATTTACATCGTTCTTTAGTCTCTTCTAAAGAAGCATAAATCTTTGTATTGATTAGCTTTTTAGCATAATCAATACCTTCATAGCCTTTAAAACAAATGATGCTACGCTCAAGATTTACTTTTAAAATCTCAAGAACACCTGAAGAAGTTTGAAAGGTATAACCTTCTTTAAACTGTTCAGGAAAATCAGTATGAATATGAAGTTTTAAATCTCCATATAAACCATGCGTTTTACCCACTTGGGCAATGAAAAAACGTTTATTTTCTTTCAGTAAACTGTTTTTCATCAAAAACTATTTTGATTCAACATTAACACGGTAATTAGTACCACCTTTGGCTTTACAACCAGAGATAACCGTCTTAATTGAGTTAATCATTCGTCCTTCTTTACCAATAAGCTTACCCACATCATCTGCATTAGCAAGTATGGTAATCTCATTGTAGTTCTCTTCCAAGTTTTTTACAGAAACTGCAATATCTTCTGGATGACTCACTAACAGTTTGGCATATTCAGCAACGAATTGAGTAACCATGTTGATTATTTTCCTGTAATTTTTTTAACTCTATCACTCATTTGAGCACCAACAGAAATCCAGTAATCCAATCTTTCAGAATCAACTGTTAAGTTTTCTTCTTTAATCATTGGGTTATAGTGACCAATTGATTCAATCCAACCACCATCTCTTCTTTTTCTACTATCTGTTACTACGATTCTGTAAAATGGCA
>CACVAZ010000001.1:4128-10947 GCA_902727995.1 uncultured Sulfurovum sp. | reverse complement strand
GCTGTGGCACGACTCGCAGAGTCGGTTCCTCCCATTTCGGGTACTTTTTCTGGTAGTGCTAAATCCACCATGGATGTGGGGGTATGGGTAAGTGCGTGTTAATACACTCAATATCTTAATATTTATACAATCTGAGCAATCAGTAGCGTAGATTTGAATGTTATAATCTAACATTTAAATTAGATTTAATTAAAAAAGGATTTTTAATGGCATTAAAAGTTGTGCTTTCACATAAAACACATTATACATATGATAAATATATATCACTCTCTCCACACACCATACGATTGCGTCCTGCTCCTCATAGTCGAACGCCCATTGATGCCTATTCAATGAAAATTACGCCTGAAAATCATTTTATTAATTGGCAACAAGATGGCTATGGAAATTATTTAGCAAGGGTTGTTTTTCCTGAAAAAATTAAAGAGTTTGGGATTGAGGTTGAAGTGATTGCTGATTTAATTTCTATTAACCCTTTTGATTTTTTTGTCGAAGAGTATGCTGAACAGTTTCCTTTTGAGTATAAACCTGAATTAAAAGCAGAACTTAGCCCGTATTTTGAAGTTACAGAAAAAGGGAAACTTCTTAAAGATTTTATTGCACAACTTGATTTAAAAGAGCAAAAAATTAATGATTTTTTAGTCTATTTAAACATGGAAATTTATAAATATTTAAATTACACCGTACGTCTTGAAGCAGGAGTTCAACCTTGTGAAGTCACCTTAGATAAAAAGTTAGGAAGCTGTAGAGACTATGCTTGGCTGTTTGTACAAGTATTAAGAACACTGGGGTTAGCAGCACGATTTGTTTCAGGGTATTTGGTTCAGTTAAAACAAGATGAAAAATCGCTTGATGGACCAAGTGGACCAGAAGAAGATTTTACCGATTTACATGCTTGGACAGAAGTCTATTTACCCGGTGCTGGTTGGGTAGGATTGGATTCTACCAGTGGACTGTTTGCAGGTGAAGGACACATTCCTCTTGCTTGTACAGCCCATTTTGATAGTGCCCATGCCATTGAAGGTTTAAGTGATAAGTGTGAAACAGAATTTGAGTTTTCTAATACCGTTACCCGAATTTTTGAATCTCCACGTGTGACCAAACCCTATCGTGATGATCAATGGGATGCGATTAACCAATTAGGTTATACCGTTGATGAAGAGCTAGAAGCGAATGATGTACGCCTCTCAATGGGAGGAGAACCAACCTTTGTTTCCATTGATGATATGGAGTCAGACCAATGGAACACAGGGGCTGATGGAGCAGAAAAACGTGAATTGGCTGATAACCTTTCACGAAGATTGTTAAGTTCATTTGGTAAAAGGGGAATGCTCCATTATGCTCAGGGTAAATGGTATCCGGGAGAGCCTGTTCCACGATGGCAAACGTCGATTATATGGCGAAAAGATGGTAAGAAAATTTGGAAAGATCCTGAATTATTCGCCAATATGAATGAAAGTTATGACTATACGAATGAAGATGCGAAAAAATTCATTGAGATGTTAGCCACCACCTTAAAAGTCAGTGATGAAACGGTTATGTCAGCGTATGAAGACCCAATTCACTACATTATGAAAGAGGCTGAACTGCCGATTGACATTGATCCTTTGGATTATAATATTGACAATGCTGTAGAACGTAATACCATTGCTAGAGTATTGAGTAAAGGGTTGAGCAAAGAGGTGGGCTATGTGTTACCTTTAAATTATGCTGAAGATGAATGGATGACCTCTTTTTGGACGTTTAAAAGAGGTAAAATTTTCTTAATTCCTGGGGACTCACCTTTAGGCTTACGACTGCCGATGGACTCCTTGATAGAGAATCCTGAAAATGAGTTAGCCCCACATTTTGAACCTGATCTTTTTGCTAAAGCACCGAAGCTTAAAAAGTTTCTTAAAAAAGCTGCTAAGCGTTTAGAAGAGGGAGAGACCTTTGAAATAAAAAATGACCCTGAAGATATCTTCATTAGAACAGGACTAAATATTGAAGTAAGAGAAGGCAAGCTTTATATCTTTTTACCTCCTTTAAATCATACCGAGGCTTTTTTAGACTTGATTGCTTCTATTGAAGCTGTGGCAAGAAAACTGGACATTAAAGTTGTGCTTGAAGGGTATGAACCAGCGCATGATTTACGTTTAGAGACCATTAAAGTGACACCTGATCCTGGGGTGATTGAGGTCAATATTCAACCTGTAAGTACATGGAAAGATTTGACTTCAAACCTCTTTACGCTCTATAACGATGCCAGAGAGTCACGTCTTGGAACTGAAAAGTTTATGTTAGATGGAAAACATACAGGAACAGGTGGGGGTAACCACGTGACCATTGGGGCGATGAAGCCTGAAGACAGTCCACTGCTTAGACGACCAGAAGTCTTACGAAGCCTTATTACTTTTTGGCAACATCACCCAGGACTCTCTTATCTTTTCTCAGGGGCTTTTATTGGTCCAACTTCTCAAGCACCTCGTGTGGATGAAGGAAGAATGGAAAATCTTTATGAGTTAGAGATTGCTTTTGCTCAAATTCCTGTGGATGAAGAAGTACCATTTTGGCTAACAGACAGACTCTTTAGACACATGTTAACGGATATTACAGGGAACACACACCGTTCTGAATTTTGTATTGACAAACTCTATTCACCTGATTCAAGTACAGGACGATTGGGTATTTTAGAACTCCGTGGTTTTGACATGCCTCCACATCCTAAAATGGCACTGATGCAGAACTTATTGATTAGAACCTTGGTTTCACTCTTTTGGCGTAAACCGTATAAACATAAGTTGGTGCGTTGGGGAACACAACTGCATGATAAATTCTTATTAGAACATTATGTGAAAGAAGACATTAAAGATATTGTTGAGTTTTTAAATAATGAAGGGTACAACTTTGAACTTGACTGGTTTGACCCTTTCTTTGAGTTTAGATTTCCACTTTACGGTATGGCAACGGTTGAAAATGTGCATTTAGAGCTTCGTGCAGCCATTGAGCCTTGGCATGTATTGGGAGAAGAGAGTGGTTCACAAGGAACATCACGTTATGTGGACTCTTCTTTAGAACGGGTACAAGTTAAAGTGAACAACTTTATGCCTGAGCGTTATGTTTTAACTTGTAACTCCGTGGCGATTCCTCTAAGTCCAACAGGGGTAGAGGGTGAGTATGTCGCAGGGGTAAAATACAAAGCATGGCAACCGTGGTCAGCATTGCATCCAACCATTGGAGTTGATACACCCTTGACCTTTGATATTGTGGATAAATGGAACCAACGCTCTATTGGGGGAATGAGTTATCATGTCTCTCACCCTGGAGGAAGAACGTATGACACTTTCCCAATTAATGCTGGGGAAGCTGAATCACGAAGAATTAACAGGTTTCAAGAGTTTAATCATACCCAAGGACCAATAGAGTATGTTGCCTCTTCATTGGTACAACAGAGTATTGTCAATGTTAATGGTGCGAACAGAGCAGTTTTAGCTAACAGTGAATTAAGTGATAAAGTATTTGTTTTTCAAGAGGTATCAGGAAGTTTAGAGTATCCTAATACTTTAGATTTAAGAAGAAAGTGGGCAAAACAGTAGATGAATATTTTTAAGGGTTATGTTTCTAAATCATCCTTTGATGAGGTGTATGATAAAGAGAAGAAGATTAGAGCCTCTTGGAAAGACATACTTCATGACATTGAAGCGTCAGGGGTTGAACTATTAAATGAAAAACAAGCTGAAATTGATTGGCAGATTCAGGATAATGGAGTAACCTACAATGTTTATGATAGTAAAGATACGGCTTCAAGTCGTTCATGGGACTTGGATGCCATTCCTTTTGTTATTGAAGAGCAAGAGTGGAATGAAATTAAGAGAGGGTTAAAGCAAAGAGCCAAACTTTTTAATTTGATTTTAAAAGATTTGTATGGGGAGCAACGTTTAATTAAAGAGAACATTGTTCCTGCTGAAGTGATTTTTGGGCATAAAGGTTTCTCTACAGAAGTGTTTGATTTTGGAGAGAAAGAAGATTTTAACCTCTATTTTTATGCCACGGATATTGCCCGAGGACCTGATGGTAAAATGTGGGTTATTAGTGACAAAGCACAAGCTCCTTCAGGTTTGGGCTATGCCATAGAAAATAGGTTGACCATGAATGTGGTTGCCAATGAGCTTTACCCCAATGTGAAGAAAAAGAAGCTTACTTCATTTATGAGAGATTATCAAGAGCTGATTAAAAAACTAGCAGGAGGTGACATCTCTACAGCAGCTCTTTTAACCCCTGGTCCTTACAATGAAACCTATTTTGAACATGCCTACCTTAGTGCTTATTTGGGTATTAATATGGTGCAAGGGAGTGATCTTCTTAGTAAAAATGGTGCGTTATGGCTCAAAAATTTAAAAGGACTTAAAAAGGTCAATACCCTCGTCCGACGGATAGATGACCGTTTTTCTGACCCCTTGGAACTTAGAAGCGATTCATATTTAGGTGTGGCTGGGCTTGTGGATGTGATGCGACAAGATAATGTGAACATGATTAATCCTATTGGGAGTGCCATTCTTGAAAATATTGGGCTCAATCCTTTTATGGAAAAGATTGCTGAGTATTTTTTAGAGGAAGAGCTTATTTTACCTCAGATTGCCACATGGTGGTGTGGACAGGAAAAAGAGTTGGCTTATGTCTTAAAAAATATAGATAAGCTAATTATTAAAAAAATAGACCGAACGGGTCAAATACCCATCTATTTTATACAAAAACTGTCTGCCGATGAACGGGTCGCCTTGATTCGTGCTTTGAAAAAAAATCCTCATCAATATGTGGCACAAGAAGCCATAGGTTTCTCTACCGTACCTTATTTTGAAAAAGGAAAGGTGGAACCACGTAAAGCTGTTATTCGAACTTTTTCGCTTAAAAAAGAGGACAATAACTACGCTGTTATGAATGGTGGGCTTGTGAGGGTCTCTTCGAGTAAAGAGAACCTTTTGGTCTCTTCAAAGGGTGGAGGAATTAGTAAAGATTTATGGATATTGGGTGAAGACAAGATTGAGGTCGATTCAGCGAGTATGCTTCAAGATAACCGATATGTTGAAACGTCTATTGAACAGATTAGTACGCAAAAAGCACAAAATCTTTTTTGGCTTGGACGCTACTTGTCACGTTCCATTGCGACGACAAGACTTATTTCACATGTGGTGAAAAAAATTACCAATTTTTATCGTTATGAGGTCAATACTTCTAAAGAGTCACAAGTTATTTTTCAACAAACATTGACGCATACGACCATGACCTATCCAGGTTTTTTAGAGGAAGAAAACAAAAAGAAATTGGAAGTCTTTCCCATGAGAGAGATTAGCTCTGTTGTAAAAGATACCTATAGGGGAGGTTCACTCTCTTCAACGATTTCAATGCTCGCCAATGCCAATATGAGTTTAAAAGATTTACTCACTTTTGAGTCTTGGAAACTTTTTGATAAACTTCAAAAAGAGTGGAATACCTTTGCCCATCGAAAAGGGGACTCCACCCTAACGGTTGCCAAAGAACTTGAAAAGGTGCTTATTTATTTGGTGGCGTATAAGCAGTTGGTCAATGAGAGTATTTTTAGAGAACAAGGGCTGGTCATTTATGAGATAGGGTACATGATAGAAGATGCTTTACTCTTAATTGCTAAAGCCAGACCCATGCTTTGTTTAAAGCTTGACAAATCGGTAGGGCATGATGTTTTAGAGGGAATGTTGAACTCTATGGAGAGTTTTAATGCTTACCGAGCGCATTACCGAAGTTCGTTAACGTTAAACAATGTGGTTGAATTTCTTATTCTTAACCCACAGTTTCCAAAGTCGTTAAGTTACATTGTAGATAAGCTATTAGAAGAGTTTAAACTGTTACCAAAAGTTAAAGAGGATGTAACTTCTTACGAAGAGCTAATGCTTGATGCACGGAAAATCTTAGAGGGTATTGATGTTGATGCCTTATTAAATATTAAAGAAGAAGAAGGGGTATATATGGAACTTAATACGGTTTTATCTAGCTTGTCAGACTTATTTTTGGAGTGTTCTAATGAATTTTCAAATACCTATTTTTCACACCATGATGAGTAAACATGATTTATGATATTTACCATAAAACAACGTTTGAATATGAAAATGATGTGACTTTTAGCCATAATATGGCAAGGTTAAAACCCAAAAGTACCTTTTATCAAAAAGTACGCTCTTTTTCCATGGAAATTGAGCCTGAGGTCTATGAGTCTCATGAGTTTGTTGATATGTTTGGCAATACCAATACCCACATGTTGATTCGAAATCCTCATCAGTCATTGAGTGTGATTGGGCATTCTAAAGTGGAAATTATTCCTGAAGAGATTGATGCATACCTTAAGCATGTTAAAGTAAATAGCATCACTTATGCCCAAGCAATTGAAAGATTAAATACTTTTCATAGCGATGATTTAAATGCCAAACAGTTTTTGTTTGAGTCAGCCCTTATTCCCTATTGTTCCCAAGCAATAAAAGAATATGCTTTTGAATCATTTCAGTCAGACAGAGACTTGTTTGAAGCAACGCAAGAGTTTATGCAACGTATTTTTAATGATTTTGATTTTGTTTCAGGCTTTAGTGACATTACAACCCCTGTAGAAAAAATATTTGAAGAGAAAAAGGGAGTTTGTCAAGATTTTGCTCAGTTTGCCATTTCAGCTTTGCGTACCATTGGATTACCAGCGAAGTATATGAGTGGATACATTGAAACCTTACCAGCTGAAGGTGAAAAAAAACTATTTGGGGCTGATGCTTCACATGCTTGGTTTGCTGTTTATATTCCTAATGCAGGGTGGGTAGAGTTTGA
>CACVAZ010000001.1:0-4028 GCA_902727995.1 uncultured Sulfurovum sp. | reverse complement strand
ATGCTTCACATGCTTGGTTTGCTGTTTATATTCCTAATGCAGGGTGGGTAGAGTTTGACCCTACCAATAATCTTATTCCAAGAGAACAACATATTTTGTTGGGTTGGGGAAGAGACTACAATGACATCTCACCTTTAAAAGGGGTGGTGTTTAGCAGTGGTAACAGTGAACTATCGGTGATGGTGGATGTACGGCAGTCAGAAGCGACTGAGGAGCCTAAGAGTACTCAAAGTCAAAGCCAACAGTGATTTTTCACTGTTGGTTAAGCTAATTAAAGGTTACTCAATAATGAGTTGATCGACTCTATGGTATATGTCAGCCATAATGTCTAAGGGTACACCATTTGTTTGTGATTGTGATTGCTTTGCATCTCCCTCTGTTTCTAAAATATTAATAATGACATAAATCTCTTTTATCATCACATCGGTCATCTCTTGCGTTTTATTAAAGCGTAAACGAAAATCAACTTCTTCAATGAGTTTACCAAGCTTAAGGAAATAGTCACTGGCTTGGCGTTTTCCTTTTTTAGAGTGTGCTCCCCAAATTTCGTTGATGAGTGAGAGTATGTTATCGATATCATTATAATCGATGTTGAGGGTACTTTGGGTCATCTCTTGACAAAATAGATGCAGTTCTATAATCTCACCAAAAGTTGAGGCATCAATATTGGGACGGGCAATAATGGCATTTTCTCTCGCATTGACCATAAGGTTTGCAATGTTAGCACTGTGTTCGCCTCTTATGGCTTGGTTTAAAAAGTCACGAACCCCTGTATAGTTTAAGTCAATATGAAACTTTTGATAGAGTTCAACCCCTGCTTGGGTGTTAACATCGATTATTTTGTCATAAGCTCGGTTAATTTCAGAGAGGGTTAACTCTATACGTTCTAAAGATCTTCCTAACCAATATAAATTGGTGGCTACATTTGCTGTTAATAACTGATCCATCTTATAACTCCATTACCCAAGTATCTTTAAATCCACCACCTTGAGATGAGTTAACAAGGTAGTTCCCTTCTTCAATTGCATAGCGTGTTAATCCACAGTTCCAGACTTTGACATCTTCTCCCATGACGACATATGCTCTAAAGTCTGCTTTTCTATTCACCAGTTCATTGTTGAGATAACACTTTTCATCGTAAAACTCTATGAGTTCCTGTGCAATAAATCTTCTTGGACTCTCTTTAATGACAGTTTTCAGTTTTTCAAGTTCAGCTTTGGTCATAGAGTGTCCAAATAGTACCCCATAACCTCCAGCTTCAGCAACATCTTTAATAACCAATTTTTCAATGTTGTTCATCACATAATCCATGTCTTCTTTAAAATAAGGAAGATAGGTTGGGGCATTTTTAAGAATAGGCTCTTCACCCAAATAATACTCTATCATTTTAGGCACGAAGTAGTAGATACCTTTGTCATCAGCCACCCCATTACCTACAGCATTGAGTAGGGCAACATTTCCAGCAAGATACGCCTCAATAACCCCTGGTAATCCAATAAGGCTTTCAGGGTTAAAGAATTTTGGGTCTATAAATTCATCATCCATTCGTTTGTAGATAGCCCCTACTTGAATTTTTTTACCATTGTAATTTTTGAAGTAGACTTTTTTGTTAATGACTACCAACTCACTCGCACGAACAAGTTGTGCCCCTATTTTTTCGGCAAGGTAACTGTGTTCATAGAAAGCTGAGTTAAATCTTCCTGGGGTGAGTAAGACATTAATGCCTCCTGTGTTAACATGATTCATAGCATCTGCAATGTAGTTAGGGTAGGCTTTAATGGGTTCTATTTTTAGGTTTTCAAAAAAATCGGGGTATATTTTTCGATAGGTATCACGAATAGAGAGGGGATAGCTGGAACCACTAGGGACTCTTAGGTTATCTTCTAAGATAATCCACTCATCATTGGCTGAATCCTTTACAAGATCAATACCATTAATGTGGGTTCGTATCTTTTTTGAGGGTGAGAAACCAACAAACTCTTTGAGATAACCACTGGCACGTTCCACAAATTCTAGGGGAATGATGTCCTCTTTGACAATTTTTGCATCGGTATAGAGGTCTTCTAAAAAAAGATTTAAGGCAGTAACCCGTTGTTGCAACCCTTTTTCAACTTTTGAAAACTCTTTTTTAGAAATGATACGAGGAACAACATCAAAAGGCAATGATTGCTCTATGAAGTTTCCATCTTTGTATAAATTGAAGTTAATTGCAAACCTATCCATATACATTTTGAATTCATTAATTTTCTCTCTATCTTGTTTATCAAATATTTCCCAGAATTTCTTGTGAAGCTCTGTTGATTTTTCTAGCATGGTTTACCTTCATTTTATAGTTATAAAAAGGAATTGTAGCAAAATAAAGTATACAAAATAGATAAAATTTTGGTTATTATTTAAACAATTAATGACTATTATTTAATCATATTATACTATTTGTTATTATTGTAAAAAATTTAAAATTATTAAAATATTGGTTTTTTGACTAAGATTCTATTAATGATACTTTAGCTTTATAACGCTTATCAAACTCAACATAAGTCTTCTCTAATAACTTCGCATAGAGGTTAGAAAGTACACCACTTTTCCCTTTGAGTACACCAGCTTGTTCTAGAACATGCTTACGTGAGGTGAGAGCATCATTTGGTTGTACATTGCCGTTTTTCCATAGAAGTTTTAAAAGTTTTTGTTCTGTTTGGTCAAATTGACTAAGGTAAAGAAAGTTATTTAGGTCTAGTTTTTCTTCTTTTACAGGTTTTTTCTCTTCTTGTTTTTCTTGGCTAGCTTTTCTTCTTCTTTTTGGTTTTTTAACTTCAACTTCCTCTTCCTCCTCAATGTTTTGAAAAGCAATCTTTTTGAGTTCGGCTTTGTGTAAAACTTTTTGATGTTTTTGCACCATTTTAATACGCTCTTGTGTCTCTTGTACTTTTTGGGAACTCAAAGACTGATAGGTATTGTTCTCTAACTCATCCAGTCTGTCCATCACATTGACAAAGTCTTTAATATTCCCTGAGACATTGTCCACCACAATAATCTTACTTAAAATACTAAAAAGCGCCATTATCTCAACCATAATAAATATGACCAAAATAGCAGCCGAAGTGGTGTTGGCTGTTTCCCTAGATTGTTTGAGTATAAGATTGGTATTTGCCATGTTGTTTTGTGCTGAGAGCTTTTGTAAAGTACTAATGAGCTGATTATTACTCTCCACACTACGGACAGAAGGTTGGTCATCATTAGAGGAACCATTATTAAGGGCTTTTGAGAGTTCTCGGTTAGAGGCTAAAATGGTACTGATTTGCTGGTTTTGTATGTTTTGTAAGTCACGTTGATAGGCAATCTCTTTTTTTAAGTCATCCCCTACAAGGTTTTCTTGAAAAGTTTGAATACTTTTGAAGTGTGTATAAAAACTAACAGCGATAAGCCCAACAGCAATAACAGATATAAGTCCTTTACTCACAAAGTTCATACTGGAAAACATCCCTTTAATAGAGAGGTGCTTAAAAGCTTCTAAGGCAATGGCTAAAACGATAACGATGATAATAGTACTCACTATCCCTAAAGATTTATAAAAGTCTTGATAAAAAGAAAAAGCAGAGGCGAGGGCAGATAGGACAGCAAAAATCACCCATCCTTTTCCAAAACCAACAGCTACATCATTGATGGATGATGCACCTTTTATTTGAGCATATTGATAGTTGAGTGATTGTCGCGCTTTGTAATTTGACTCTAAGTGCATTTTTTATCCTTTTTTAGACTTTTTATATTTAAAATAATATCATTAAGGGATTTAATTATAGATAAAATATGTCATTTTGAAATAAAATATATTTAAAGTATTTCTTTTTGAATTTTTTATTATACTTTTTAAGTATGAATAACACCTTTTGATAAATTCAGCTAAAATACGACTTAATAGCAAAAATGGGAGTCTAAAAACCATTCTTCCCAGTTATCACCGATTTTTATTTCTTGTAAGAGATGATAGTAGTCACTTGTATATTTAATAATGTATTGTCCCTAGAAAAAAA